>NZ_CZPZ01000005.1 GCF_001458775.1 Candidatus Nitrospira nitrificans | reverse complement strand
TCTTTGAACGCCTCCGTATACGACCGTCGTGTCTTCGAGCTCATACTGTCCTCCGATTTCCTCATTCTCCCACTTAGGGAGGTGTCTGTGAAATCGGGGGAAGGGCACTCAAGGTGGTAGAAGCGGGAAGAAAGAAGAGCGAACAGAGGTGGATCCGGTTGGTTGGACAGCACTAGGCGTTCCTTACTTATGTGTGTCTGGCGACTTGCTAGGTATGCAAGCTGCGCCCTGTCGTCAGATCGTTAGCGTACACCTGGTCAGGCGTCTGACCGTCAATCGTCTGATGCGGTTTGGTCTGCTTATGGCGGCAATAGATGATACGAGCAAAGCAACTCTAGAAGGGGATATCACTGGGGGTATTTATCCGTGCATTTACCACGATAAGACGATGAATAGCGCGCGGGTCAAAGGTTGGTATGGTGCTCCCGATACGAATTGAACGTACGACCCCCCGGTTTAGGAAAGCTTCCTGGTCATCTCATTTGGCCTACTCAAGGCCCATTCAGGCCAATCCAAGCAATGGTTCAAGTGAAAGCGCAATTACCCGACAAGCTCTCGGCCGGTGGGCCAATCTCCGTTACCGTGTATCTGTCATTGCTTAACAGCTCCGTAGCCTTGCCGAACGGTGGGGAATCTTTTAGTTCCAGGGTAATGCTTCTTCCCCCATACGATGATGGCCTCCAATACCGGTTCTAGGCCTTTCCCTTTTTTTGTCAGAAGATATTCATGGCGTGCGGGATTCTGTTGGTAGGCCCGTCTCGTCACAAGGCCAGCGGCTTCCAGTTTTGCCAGTCTATCTGCAAGGATGTTTGACGCGATCCTTTCCGGAGAGGAGAGGAATTCCTGATAACGTCTCTTGCCCAAGACCAGATCTCGAATAACCAAGAGTGTCCACTTATCGCCAAGGGTATCCAGCACATTGGTGATCGGGCAGTCTGACCGTTTAAATCTCATAGCGGCGCTCATTCTATCAGGTCCCTCGGCAGGACTCACTCCCCCCTATCATCTAAGAGATAAATGAGTCATGGGGGAATACCGTAGCCAAGTAACTTGCATTTTACAAGTTACTTGGCTACAATCGCTTTCGATGGGGCGCGCCTGCTCTTTGCCTGGCAAATGAAATGAGAATAATCATTTGGCTTTGCGGTAAGAAAGGAGGGTTCAGGGATGGATCATTGCTCTACGGAATCGACAAGAAACACTTGGATGCAGAGGGGACGAGGGATCTCCATGTTCCGGACAAACCCAATACTCGACTTACCCAACGAATGAGGAGGGACGAAAGATGCCACTGTGGAAAGTGTATCATCCGGTCGGAGCGTTCACGGCTGAAGATAAAAAGGCGTTGGCCAAGGGGGTGACGGAAGTCTATGCAAGTGTCCCGCTCCCGAAGTTTTATGTGGTGTTCATTTTTGAGGAGGTTGCCAAGGATTCTTGCTTTGTCGGGGGCGTGCCGCATAACAAATTTGTCCGGTTCAAGATCGACCATATTGCGAGGACGCTACCTGGTCCGATCCTCAGAGAATGGTGGGTCAGGACACTGGATGCGGTCATTGCACCGTATGTGAAGGACAGAGGATATGATTGGGAGATCTCCATAGACGAGACACCTGTCGATTTGTGGTCTCTGCAAGGGGAACTAGCTCCGCCGTTTGAATCGGTAGCGGAGAAGCGGTGGGTGAAGGAAAATAAGGCGAGTCCCTATGCGGTCGCGGAAAAACTGCCGGTCAATCTTCTTCTCGCTCCCGGAATAACGGACCGGTAGGTTCCGGCTGAGCCGCCCGTAAGCGTGTGCCGGGCCAATGGGTCGGTGTGGGATGGCATGGAGGACATTGTGGCCGGTGTGAACCGTGCCGCCGAAGCGATTTTATCCTCTGCCGCAGCGCACGAGTGCCGGGAATTAGCTATGACGGAGGCTATGTCGAGTACATGGTTGCTCCCGTAGAAGCGTTGGCGCGGATTCCAGGCGCTCTCTCAAACGTTGAAGCGGCCACCCTATTATGCGCTGGCATCACCACCTTCAACGCGCTTCGCAACAGTGGTGCGCGACCAGGCGACGTGGTCGCCGTCCTCGGCGTGGGTGGTCTCGGCCATTTGGGCGTGCAATTTGCGGCCAAGCAAGATGGGTTTCGAGACGGTGGCGATCGCCAGGGGGAAAGAAAAAGAGGCGTCTGCAAAGAGATGGGGTGCCCGCCACTACATCGACAGCAGCGCACAGAATGTGGCAGAAGCGCTCACCGTGCTCGGCGGTGTAAAGGTCATTCTAGCATCGCCACCAACAGCAAGGCAATGAGTGCAACGATCGGCGGGTTAGCCATCGGCGGGAAACTGATCATAGTTGGTATCGCTGAGGAGCCGGTAGAGGTACCCATCACTCTGAACCGTGTTCTCCACTCATCATGCGGTCGTCTCCCCCGATTTTGCGGACACCTTACTTAAGGCTCATCATGGGCCAGGAGGGGTGTCATGGGAGCACGACGGAAGTTTTCAGCAGAGTACACACGCGAAGCGGTGGCGATGCTCGACGCACCTGGAGTGACAGTGAGCCAAATCGCGACCGACCTCGGGGTTGGCCTGTTGGACGTTGGCGACGTGAACTGCGTCGTCAGCCGCAGCAGGCTTTTATGGGCAATGGGCGCTCCCGGGATGAAGAGCTGAGCCAGCTGCGTCGAGAGTTGGCACGTGTGACGAGGGAGCGGGATTTTTTGCGAGAAGCGGCAGCGTTCTTCGCGAGAGCGTTGACGTGAGGTTTCGGATGATCCAACGATGCCGCGACGGGGTTCCCATCCTTGATGTGTCGCTGTTTACGGGTGTCGGCCAGTGGGTATTACGGTTGGGCGGCGCGCCCACCCAGTGCCCGTGCTCAGGAGAACGCGCGGCTGTTAAGCGCATGCGTGCCCTGCATACCGAGCACGATGGCGTGATCGGAAGTCCCCGGATGTGTGGCCCATGGCGTTGAGAGTAGTACAAAGAGCCACAAGATCAGGCGGGTCGATATGACGCCACAGCTCGCCAAGACGTTGCAGACGTTGAAGGAAACGAGAAGTCTTGAGGCGTCTATGGAAGGCGTTCCGATGCCGGAGTATGTCTTTGTTACCCCGTCCTGGACACGATGGGATGACTCGAATTTACGCGGAGCATTCAGGGAGCTATTGACGAAGGCCGAGATTCGACATGTCCGGTTCCACGATCTCCGGCACACGTACGCGTCACTGATGGCCAAAGCAGGCGCACCGCCGAAGTATGTTCAAGAACAACTTGGCCAATAGCAGTATTCAAGTCACGATGGATATTTATTCTCATCTGTTCCCAGGCGGAGGCCAAGAGTGGGTTCATAAGTTTGGAGACTTGTTAACGCCAAATGCACCTCAGGCGCACCCAGACACTTCAGGGGTACAGGACAGGATGCACAAGCTGGGGGGTGAAGTACTTGATTCTGAAGGGAAAGATTTGGTGCCCCCGATACGAATTGAACGTACGACCCGCGGTTTAGGAAACCGCTGCTCTATCCAACTGAGCTACGGGGGCGTGGCTGAACTGTATCGTACTGATGGGCAGATTGGAAGGGGAGGGATACCCTTTCTTGGAGCGCACTCCTATCCGCAACACCCACCGGCGAAGACTTGCCGCTGGCGGTGAGCATTCCAACAAACTGGGCAATGTTGAACTGTGGAGTGCGTAAGCCGTCGATCGATTCCATCAGCCGTTCGACGAGTATGCCGCAATCAGAACAGGGGCCTGTCCGCACTGATGGTGCGCTAGGCTCTTGGACTGTCATGGTTCGTCAATTTTGTATTCAGCCGGACATGGCGATTACAAACTGTCGACATGAACTGGTTTCTTTGTTTGGGCCGCAGTAAGCTTCGAAAACGCTCCACCAGCGAGCCTGGAGTGCTTCGTCCCAAGCCCCGCTGGATGCTCTGCAACCGATTGTCCAGTGCCGCCACTGTCCTTTCCAAATCCATCAACTGATCTTTCGTGAGAGAGATTGATTCTGTCGCGAGCATCGTTTCCTCCTTTCGATAGGCTAGACGGCACAATGCCTGATCACACCGATGACGATCCCTTCGATCTGAAATGCATCCGATGGCCGGACCAGGATCGACTGCATCGTCTCATTAGCTGGACGAAGTTCAATGTGAGTAGCCTTCTTGAGGTATGTCTTGATCGTGGCCTCGCCATTGACCAGGGCGACGACGGTCTGCCCGTTGTTGGCCGTAGCTTGTTTGTGCACAACCACGAAATCGCCGGGTAAAATGCCGTCGTCTTTCATGGATTCTCCCGTGACCTTTAATGCAAAGGTCTCTCCGCTCCGCAACATGCTCGAGGGGATCTCCACGAGTTCCGATTGTGGCACCGGCTCGATCGGATAGCCGGCTGCAACGAGACCGGCCATTGGAACGGCCGTCTTACGTCGTAATTGATTCAGCACCACCGAGACGACACCGGGAATCCGTCGCATGCCGGCTTCATACCGTGCCACGGACACCCGAGTAGTGTGCAAGGCGTCGGCAAGTTCCTGCTGCGTGAGGCCTAGCTCTTCTCGGATATCTTTAAGGTCTCTTGATTTCATGATGTAGCCATTGGTAACACTGTTGTGCTCTCCAAGTCAAGTGAATAGTCGGGATATTTGTGAAACGCTTGTGCATAACTTTTCTGCTGGAAAAATATTTCTCAGCTGGAGCAAACAAACACGAGTCAGCATTGAACCAACGAACTCTTTCAGGTTTCTTCTTGCAAAGGGATCAGAATCTACAAGATGTAGCGTCATGCTTTCGCTATCATACAATGATTAAAAAGTAGGCAAAAATGTCGCGTAAGGAGCATTTCGCAGGTTCACGCATCACAAGGAGAGTTGCGCACAGGTTTATCCACAGAAACTGGGGAGGGAGAAACAGTCTAAAGTGGAAGATGGTTATAGGCGTGGAACGAGATGCGCAGAGCCTATTTCGAAGACAGTCTGCATTGTCAATAAAACGCCATTCACTCAATGTAGATGAGCATGTGACGAGAGCTGCGAAGGCAGAGTGAGCCGAGATTTCTTATCCGTGTCCAAGCCACTATTCCACCAACTCTTCATTCATTGCCACCGCTTTGACATGGGCACATACCCGTTGCCCAGACTTCAGTCCCAAGGTCGCGAGCGATTTTCTGGTGATGCTCGCGATCAGTGGTGATCCAATATCCAACAAGACGTCCACCGACGACTGATTCAACTCTCGAACTTCAACGATCGTCGCTTCGAGAATATTCAACACACTAGTCGGGGAATCGGTTCGGCCGACGACGAGGCTGACATCGCTGGAGAGGATATGGACGCGCACATCCTGCCCGACGGTGGCGGATTGCAGTGGAACGAACAGCGATTGTCCCAGGAATGCCAACTGAGTGAGGCCGTACTCCGGGTCGTGACCGGATACACGGGCATCTAGAACCGCTCCCACGCGGTGTGCTCCGAAGCTCCCCCGAAAGTCCAGCGAAGTGAGTACCTCATTGAGTGTGCCGGTGCCTATGAGTTTGCCATCTTTTAACAGGACGACTCGGTCCGCGAGTTGGAGGATTTCACTGATCGCATGGCTGACGTACATCACCGGGATGGCCAACTCCTCATGAAGGCAGCGTATGAACCGAAGGAGCTCTTGCTTACGTTGAATATCGAGCGAGGCGAGCGGTTCATCCAGCAATAGCAATTGTGGACTGGTCAGCAGCGCGCGGCCGATCGCCACTCGCTGCTGCTCGCCGCCGGAGAGCTTGTGGATGCGGCGTTCAAGAAGATGGCCGATTCCCAGAATCTCGACAACGTGCTCGATGGCAATGCGGCGTTCTTCCACGGGGACCCGCTTATAACCGTACAGAAGATTCGCGCGCACGTTGTAATGAGGAAACAAGCGAGGTTCTTGGAAGACATATCCGATGGGGCGTTTATGGAGCGGCAGGCACAAACCGACCTTTTCGTCCTGCCAGACATCGTTGCCGAATTGCATAAAACCATCTGATGCTCGCTCAAGTCCGGCCAAGCATCTCAAAAAAGTGGTCTTTCCCGATCCGGACGGTCCGAAAATCGCGGTAATGCCCGACATCGGTACGTCTATATCGACGTTCAGACGAAAATTGGGAAATCGCACATCAAAGTGTGCCAGTAAATGACTCATGAGACGTGTATGGGAAATCGGCGATTCGCGATATAGACCGCTAGCAATACCAGGAACGAAAAGATCAGCATGAAGGCAGAGGCCGCATGCGCTTGGGCATATTCCCCGAGTTCGACATGCTCGAAGATGGTGGTGGAGAGGACACGTGTTTGTCCCGGAATCGACCCTCCGACCATGAGCACCACGCCAAACTCACCCATCGTATGCGCAAACCCGAGCACGATCGCACTGATATATCCCCGCAGTGCGATCGGAGAAATGACAGTCACAAACGCGTCCCACTTCGAGGCGCGGAGCGACCAAGCAGCTTCAAGCGGAGCTTTACCGACCGCTTCAAACGCGCTTTGCAGCGGCTGAATGACGAATGGCATCGAATAAAAAACAGATGCGATCACTAGACCGGTGAAGGTGAATGCCAGTGAGAGATCTGCAAGACGACCGAGCGGTCCATAAGGACCAAGCGCGACGAGAATGTAGAATCCCAGGACCGTGGGAGGGAGCACGATCGGAAGCGCGACCACGGCTTCCACGATAGGTCTCACTCGGGATCGAGTATGGGCCAGCCACCAAGCGAGAGGCGTGCCAACGATCAATAGAATGATCACGGTCATCGTCGCCAGCCGTACGCTGACCCACAGTGCGTTCAGATCAAGGTCTGTCAAGATTGCCATGGGACTTTTTACTTCAGCTCATACCCATAATGTTCGATGATCGCTTTGGCTCGCGGGCTACCGATGAACTCCAGGAGAGCTTTGGCCGCCACGTTATCCTTGCCCTTCGTCAGCAAGATCACGTCCTGTTGGATTGGTTCGTGCAGATTGTTTGGGACATCCCAGCGACTGCCCTGTCCCTTAATCTTCGGATCGAGGACCTGTGATAAGGCCACGAACCCCAACTGGGCATTGCCGGACTCGATGAACCCCATGGTTTGACCGAGACTCTCTCCCATGACGATGTGAGGCTGTACGCTGTCCCAGACTTCCAGCCTTTGGAGAGCCTGCATTGCTGCGACGCCGTATGGCGCGGTCTTGGGATTGGCCATGGCCAGCTTCTTGTATTGTTTCGACCGTAGCGTCTCCTCGCCTTTGATCAGGCTCTCGTTCGGACTCCACAGCACAAGACGGCCGATGGCATAGGTGAAGCGGGAATCCTTGACACCAAGCCCCTCATCTTCCAACTTCTTGGGGCGTTCCATATCGGCAGAGAAAAACACATCGAACGGTGCGCCATTCTTGATTTGCGAATAGAAATTGCCGGAGGATCCTCCGGCAACCTGAAGCTGATGGCCGGTCGATTTCTCGAACTCCATTGCGATCTCGCGGAACGGCGGAACAAAATTGGCGGCAACGGCCACCAGGGCTTGCTCGGCGAAGGCCGGGGTAACCGCCATCGTTACGATGACCAATAAGCTTAAGATTAGAAACCTCTGTTTCATGACCGATCCTTTCTACATTCTGACTGTTGCCTGAGCATAGAAGTAATCCGTATCCTTGTTTCCGCCTTGCGGCATTTGGACAAGGATGGCGGGGCTGTCAAAGTAGGAGCCCTTGAACCAATGCATGTATCCGACATCGAAACCCAGGTTCCGGTTGATGGCCCATTGCGCGCGCAGTTCCACATCGTGGCCCAGATAGCTTCCGGATTGTCCGGTGACATCTCGCAATCCGTTACCTGCGAACTGATCTTCTGCTTGAGCCAGGTACCAAAAGCGATGTTTCACTTGAAGCGTCACGCTTTTTCCCGGCTGTAGGATCAGCCGCCATCCCGGGGTATTGATGTTGCTTCTGAAAAACGGTCCGAAGATGCCGGTCGGATTGAAGTCGAATCGGCGCGCGCCGAACAACCGGTCGAACGATCCGTTCTCATCGTCGGTGGGGTCGTCATCTCCACTGGCATAGGTATACTGAGCGAGCAATCGGGGAGTCCAAGGAGCGTTGAATGTGTACCCCACCTCAGCATTTTGAAAGTGAGCGACATGATCGCGACCCCCTGTGTTGCCGGTCTGATAGCCGCTTTCGATCTCGTAATCCATTTCACCCACGACGGGTTCTTTAAAGAGACGAACTCCGTACGTGGATATGTTTCGACGATTGGCTACAGCCCCCCGTTTGTCATTGAGCCCTAAATAGTAGGCGTCAAACTGGAACCAGGTGAAATGCCGACTCTCGAGATAGGTCCCCCAGAAGAAGAATTTGCTGTTCATTTCATCGAGTCGCACAGGCTGGATGACGACCGGCTCCACGACGAATGCCCTGATCCGCCAGAGCTTATCCTCACCGATCTGCCAGTGAAACCCGTCGAACGCTTGGATGGTATTTCGAAATTCGTTTCTGGCGACGAGCCGGCGTTTACCTAAATCCATGGTAAATCGTCCGAAGTGGAAGTCAGTCCGTAACCCTGTTCCTAAGACATTCTTCAACGTCAATGATCCGAATAATTGTAATACGTCGAACTCATTGACGGAGGTGTTATTCTGAAAATCTGCACGCGCTCCATCCGAAAAGGACCGTGAATCTATTCCTTCAAAAAGAAATCGGAATGGTCCGTCTCCGCCCAATCCAAATCGAACTATCGAGCGCAGGGGAACTTGGAAATCCGTCCCTCCGTTCCCGGCGACTTGGTTTGATCGCCAGGGCTGGTCATAGGATTCAAACCGTGTCCGTTGCTCGAACCCCAGATCGATCCAGTCGGGGAGGTGCGCCGCAGTATGGAGGTATCGTCCCCAGTCCACACTTTGTCGCCGGATGAGTACGGCGTCGGCTGGCTCGATCCAGTTTTTTCCGGTCCGACCGGAAACTTCGAAATATCGCTCATTGGTAATCCAGCCCGTGTCACGCATGAGTTTGAAAACGGGATCTTCGGTGTTCTTAAATGCCCATTGCCCATCTTTCTGGACCAATTCTCCATACTCGACGGCCTCGGTCGTGTTCGGTGCAAACACAAGGAGCGGTACAGTCAGCAAGACCCAGCACAACGATTTCTTCGACATATTCTCCCCTTGAGTGGGACGGTTGTTGAAAGTGTGTGTTTAAACCTGGCGAGAAAGTCGTTAAACGACCCGCAAGGCATGGACTTTTCCCGTTTCGCTGGTGTCGTATCCGCCAAGCGCTTCGATCTCGTTCCTGAATGGACGGCTGACCAGTGTTTCAAACAGATGTGTCAACGTCGGATGGGACTTGAGGTGTGACTTGGGTACGACCAGGTCGTAGCGGGCGGCTTGCAGCGGTACGAAATCGAGTTCAAAGAGTTGTGCGGCGGAGCGAATACCGACGCCAACGTCGGCCTGGCGCTCCGCAATAGTCCGAGCCACATCGAAATGCGACGATACGATTCGATCATACCCTCGAACTTGCGTAGGCTCAATTCCAACTGCTCGCAACCGTTGATCAAGCAGCAGTCTTGCTCCGGAGCCTTCTTCTCGATTGATCAGTGTCACCATCGGCTCCGCAAGATCCGCAGCCGTGCGAATTGATTTTGGATTGCCCGTGCGAACGAGAAATCCTTCCTCCCACGTGGCGAACGTGACGACCTCATAGCCGGACCCCTTCAGCGACCGCCTGAGAAACGGCACATTCGATTCTCCGCTGACCGGGTCGAGGAGATGGAGTCCCGCCACATGCACGTCACCACGCTGCAATGCGTGGAGTGCTGCCGTGCTTCCCATGGTCCAGCCCACGACGGTCGTCTGGTCCTTTTGTCGCCGTAAATGTTCACCGGCTAAAAAAATCGCCGGATCACATCCGGCCACGGAGATTTCCTGTTGGATCGCTTCTCGATCACGGGAGAGCTGCACGCGGACAGTGTCGCCGGACCGTTTACCGGAGGTCTCGTTGACATACCCATCGGCAGGAACGGCGAAGGAGAATTGCTCGCCCAAGCCGGTGACAGGCCGCACGACCGTTCGCTTTCCAACGGTTGAAACTTTGACTCGAATCGGTTGAATTCTCTCCGTTTGGGGGAGATGACCGATCAGAGTGCCTTCGATAATATTTTCTGTCGGAGCAAGGCTGAATAGGTCTTCAACGCGACAATCCAGTACCGAAGCCAACCGGAGGGCAACGGCGGTCGTCGGCAAATAGAGGTTTGACTCGATGGCCGACAAGCCCTGTCGCGTCATGCCCGCTCGCCTGGCGAGTTCGACTTGAGACAGACCCTTCTTCGTGCGGATGGATTTGAGGTGATTGGAAAACTGAACGGTGTTTTTAAGTGTCTGGTCCTGAATCCGCATACCCTTTCATAGCAATAAAACTTGTCATGTGTCAATTATAATATCCTAATTCTTTTCGCTTTAGTAGACAATTGAAGTTCTATGAGTGGATGAATACATTAATAATAATGATTACAATTACGATAATGAATAATGTTGACAAAGAAACATCAGTCTTGATATTAATAAGTCATTCAATCATGATCGGAAATATAAAGATTAATCAGTGACAGATAGATCACAGAGGAAAGAGTTGAGGGTTATGTCAGGAGGGGCTCAAGAGGCACCGTTCCCGTACTCAAATCAAACAGTCGAGCAGGCGATTTTGCTCGCCTTGAAAGGGATTCGGTTTGGGTCTGTCGAGATTATTGTTCACGACTCCAGAGTGGTGCAGATCGAGCGGAAAGAGAAGATGCGGTTTGATCGACCTTAATGGTGAGGATCCGACATGACTCATCGACACTGTTTGTAGAAAGAGCGGTTGCACGGCAGATCGGCCATCCACACAACAGGAAGCCGGCGCTGCGGCAGTAAATAATCTTTTGGTGGATTGACCGGACAACCGGAGACCCCATCTCATGAGAAGGAGACTTGAAGATGAGAAGGTCATGGTTGTTCGGAGGAGTGGCGATAGTGGCAGGCATTTTCCTCGGGTTCACAGGGCAAGCGAGAGCGCAAGAGGTGACACCACCTGAGAAGTCGCTCGAACAACGCTTTGAGGAGTTGGATCAGGAGGTGCGTATTCTCAAGCGAAAGCGGGAATTGGACCAGGAAGCCTCAGAGGCCGCTAAAAAAGCAGTGCCGATAGCAAAGGTCGGCAGCTCAGGGCTCTCAGTTGAGTCTGCCGATGGCACCAACAGCATCAAGTTCCACGGCATTGTCCAGGTCGATCACCGGCTGTTCTTCGAAGGCGTGAATGACATCCGTAATCGCACCGATCAACGTGCGGGAAATCTGGATGAAGCGGGATTCCATGACGCCAATAATTCATGGAGCCTACGCCGCGCCAGACCGACGATCGAAGGCACGTTGCTGGGGAAATATGACTTTCGCTTCATGACTGACTTTGCAGGCGGGACGGTATCCATCTTCGATGCGTACCTGGATGCCCGACTCGATTCAGCCTTTAAAATTCGCGTCGGCAAATTCAAAAGCTTTGTTTCGCTGGAGCGTTTGCAGAGCGCGAGCGATATCAAATTCATCGAACGAAGTTATGTTTCGAATGCCATTCTGCCGAATCGGGATTTGGGCATCGCCGTGCATGGCGACGTTCTCGACAACACAGTCAATTACGCGTTCGGTCTGATGAACGGGGTGACCGATGGCGGCAACATTAGTACGGGCCCGCAATTCAGCGGACGCAAGGAATTTACCGGCAGGGTATTTTTCACACCGTTCCGGAATCGTGAGTCTGTATTACGGGGACTCGGCGTAGGCGTGGCGGCAACCTACACGAGCGTACGTGGTGAGCGGAACCTGAATTTTACCGACACGACTCCGGCCGACGCGACGAGAAACGGCCTGCCCAATTATCTCACGGATGGCCAGAACGTCTTCTTTCGGTATGGCGGCGCGACTGTCGCCGACGGAGACCGCCTACGCGTTTCTCCGCAAGCCTACTACTACATCGGACCGTTCGGCCTTCTGAGCGAATACGCGATCGTCAGGCAAGACGTCAGTCTTTCGACCGGTGGTCCTCCTCCCGGAGGTGGACCTGGTTCCAACACCGTGGTGACGCCCGATACTGGGAAGACGCTGCATCATCAAGCCTGGCACGTGACGGTGTCCTATATCCTCACCGGAGAAGATGCCTCGTTCCAAGGAGTCAAACCCAGGCACAATTTTGATTTCGGCAACGGTGGAGGAGCCTGGGAGTTCGTGGGGCGATACGGCGAAATGCTTCTCGATGACGACACGTTCAAAAATCCGACAGGTGCGTCATTTGTCGGAGGATATGCCAATTTGTCGGAAAGCCCGAAATCCGCACGTTCCTGGACGGTCGGTGTGAACTGGTATCTGAATCAAAATGTCAGAGCCGCCGTCAATTACTCGGAAACGAAATTTGACGGTGGCGCAGGTATCGATATCACGCCGATCAATGCGGCTGAAACCACGGTGCAAGACCGTCCTGATGAACGCGTCTTGCTCAGTCGGATACAGCTCGCATTTTGACAGCCGGAACAGTCGCTGAATCAGAACACGATGGAAAGGAACAACATATGAAAACTCTTCGGAAGATAGTCATTGCGCTGAATGCTGCATTCCTCGTACTAGGCGCACTTGCTGTACAGGCCCAGGATGTCACCCTCTTAAACGTCTCATACGATCCGACGCGAGAGCTGTACCAGGAATTCAATGCGGCGTTTGGGAAGTATTGGCACAAAGAAAAGGGTCAAACCGTCGTCGTGAAACAATCGCATGCAGGTTCCAGCAAGCAAGCGCGGGCCGTGATCGATGGGTTGGATGCCGACGTCGTGACGCTGGCGTTGGCCTATGACGTGGACGCCATCGCCAAAGTTCGGCTGTTACCGACGGATTGGCAGAAGCGATTGCCGCATAATAGTTCGCCCTACACGTCAACGATCGTGTTCTTGGTCAGAAAAGGAAATCCCAAAGCCATTCATGATTGGGACGATCTCGTGAAGCCCGGGATATCCATCATTCCGGCGAATCCGAAAACATCAGGAGCTGCGCGATGGGCCTACCTGTCGGCCTGGGGCTATGCCTTAAAGAAATATGGGAACGATGAAGCAAAGGCCAAGGACTTTATCTCGAGGTTTTACGCCAATGTGCCGGTGTTCGATTCCGGCGCGCGGGGGGCCACCACGACATTCGTTGAACGGGGGATCGGGGATGTGCTGGTGGGATGGGAGAACGAGGCCTATCTTGCGCTCAAGGAACTTGGCGCGGGGAAATTCGAGATCGTCACCCCGTCGATCAGTATCCTCGCTGAGCCGACCGTGTCGCTGGTCGACAAGGTGGTAAAGAGGAAGGGCAGCGAAGTCGTCGCACAGGCCTACCTGCAGTACCTCTATTCAGATGAAGGCCAAGAGATCGCAGCCAGGCATTTCTACCGTCCTCGTTCCGAGACTGTGTCGGCTAAGTACGCCGGTCAATTCGCCAAGGTGAGTTTGTTTACGATCGATGAGGTCTTCGGAGGATGGCAAAAGGCGCAACAGACCCATTTTGCGGACGGCGGGATGTTCGATGAAATCTACAAGCCGAATAGATAAACCGGGAAGCGCCTGTTCCAGTCGGCTTATGAACGACGTGTGAAGTGACAACTTTCCCGGATTCAGATGGATGCGATTTTTGCTGACACTCCGGAGCCAATGATGGGTAACTTCCTCGAAAGAATACCGCACATCGGCATCGTTGCCGGAACGGCGGAAGGCGCTGCGCTCTGTTACCGGACCTTGTGTCTGGAAGCTGAGAGCGTGATGGGGCGTCGCTACGCCCATCCCGAAGTGACGCTCCATTCATGCTCACTTCACCGGTACCTGGACGCGATTGATCAGGACGATTGGTCGGGAGTGGCCGCGCTGCTTTCCCAATCGGCGGCTAAACTGGCCCGCGTCGGCGCCGACGTGATTATTTGCCCGAACAACACATTGCACAAAGCCTTTCGGTTGGTAGAGTCGCCGGTTCCATGGGTTCATATTGCGAAGCCTGTGGCGAGAGAGATCGAGGCCAACCGGTGGCGTCGAGTGGGAATTCTCGGCACGCAGACGGTTATGGAAGGATCGGTCTATTCGGAGCAACTATATCAGTCCAACATCGGCATCATCGCTCCAGAGCAGGATGATCGATCTCGGATTCAGCATATTATTCGAGATGAATTGATCGCAGGAGTCAGTGCCCCCGAATCAGCGCTATTTGTTCGGAAGGTCATTGCGGACATGGCGATTAATGGAGCGGAGGCCGTGATCCTTGCCTGCACGGAACTACCGCTGCTCATGGCGGGGCATCAGGCGACTGTTCCGTTGTTGGACTCAACGCGTCTGCTGGCTCAAGCCGCATTGCGTTACAGAGTGCGGGAGGAACGACCTGCGGAGGGGAAGTACATGAGCGATCGTCGAAGCGTGATGCCGGCTCAGGAAAACATGTTCCGACCAAAGCTGAGCGTTCGCTTCTGATCGTTCGATGGAGAAGGGCGCGACCGGAAGAGCGGTTTGATACAAGCGGAAGACATCCTGAACCTCACAAGGACATGAATCTCATGAACCTCAGCTTGAAACAACCCAGTGTCCTCCCGGGATTCGGCCTGACTTTGGGGTTTTCTCTCTTTTATCTCGGCCTGATCGTGTTGATTCCTCTCAGCGGCCTCTTTGTGAAAACCAGTACCCTGTCGTGGGAACAGTTTTTGGGAATCATCACGACCCCGCGAGCGATCGCTTCCTACCAGCTGACATTCGGCGTCTCAATGGCCGGCGCAGTCATCAACGGCTTGTTCGGATCGATTATTGCGTGGGCATTGATTCGGTACCATTTTCCAGGCCGTTCTCTTGTCGATGCGCTCGTCGACCTGCCCTTCGCCTTGCCGACGGCGGTCGCCGGCATTACGTTGGCCGCGATCTATTCGCCGAATGGATGGATCGGACGGTACCTCGAACCGTTAGGAATGAAGGTGGCCTTCACCCCGCTGGGCGTGCTGGTCGCGTTGACCTTCATTGGGTTGCCGTTCGTCGTGAGGACCGTGCAACCGGTGTTACAGGACCTGGATCGGGAAGTTGAAGAGGCGGCCACGACGTTGGGAGCCAACCGATGGCAAACCTTTCGGGCGGTGATCGTGCCTGAATTGTGGCCGGCTCTCCTCACCGGGATCGCGATGGCATTCGCCCGCGCCGTCGGGGAATATGGGTCCGTGATCTTCATCGCGGGCAACATGCCGCTGAAATCTGAAATCACGCCGCTCCTCATCATGACCAAATTGGAACAGTACGACTATGCGGGCGCCACGGCACTGGGCGTCGTGATGCTGGTGATCTCGTTCGTGCTGGCGTTGATGATCAACCTTCTGCAATGGTGGAACAGCGCTCGCCATGGGAATCAATAAAGCCTCATGAAATCTTTCAGGAGCACCGGTTCAAAAGAGTTGCAGTGGAACGATTCACCCGCCACCGAAAGCCCGCTTGTCCGTGGGCTGCTCATGACGGCCGCATTGTTCTACTTGACGCTGTTCTTATTCGTTCCGCTCGTCGCCGTCTTTGCCGAAGCGTTGAAAGGCGGTCTCTCTGCCTATGCCGGATCCTTTCTCCATGAAGACGCTCTAGCGGCCATTCGCTTGACACTCTTGGTGGCGGTTGTGGCAGTGCCGCTGAATGCCGTGTTCGGAGTGGCCGCGGCCTGGGCCATTGCGAAATTCGATTTCATCGGCAAACAGATCTTGATCACTCTCATTGATATGCCCTTGGCCGTCTCGCCGGTCATCTCCGGCTTAATTTACGTGCTCCTCTTCGGCGCGCAAGGTTGGCTGGGCCCGTGGTTATTGGAGCATGACATCACGATCATTTTTGCCTTGCCTGGAATCGTGCTGGCCACGATCTTTGTCACGGTCCCGTTTGTTGCGCGCGAACTGATTCCGCTTATGCAATCACAAGGGCGAGAGGAAGAGGAAGCGGCGATCACGCTGGGAGCCTCGGGCTGGCAGACCTTTAGGCGTGTCACATTGCCGAACATCAAGTGGAGCCTCCTCTATGGGGTCATCCTGTGCAATGCGCGCGCGATGGGAGAGTTCGGCGCGGTGTCGGTCGTCTCCGGCCATATTCGAGGATCGACCAACACAATGCCGTTGCACGTAGAAATTCTCTACAACGAGTACAATGCCGTCTCGGCCTTTGCAGTCGCATCGCTTTTGACCTTCCTGGCCATCGTTACTCTCGCGGCGAAGGCAATTGTCGAGCGGAAGTTACATGCTCCAACTGTCGTTGCCGATCCGAGCGCGGCTGTTCGGGCAGGGAGGATTCAATGAGTATTCAGGTGGACCATGTCACGAAGCGCTTCGGAACATTTGCGGTGTTGAATGATGTCAGTCTTCATGTGCGGGAGGGTGAGTTGGTGGCTCTCCTTGGTCCGTCCGGTTGCGGCAAGACGACCCTGCTGAGAATTCTCGCCGGATTGGAACGCCCCGATCAAGGACGGATCTTTTTGCAGGGCGCGGAGGTCACGGATCAGCGGATCAGCGAACGCCGGGTAGGATTTGTCTTCCAGCACTATGCGTTGTTTCGCCATATGACTGTCGCGGACAATGTCGCATTTGGGCTGAATGTCCTGCCTCGGGCGCAACGGCCTTCGGTGGCCCGCATCCAGGAAAAAGTCGGTGAGCTGCTCGGACTCGTCCAGTTGCAGGCGATGGCAGACCGTTATCCCGGCCAATTGTCGGGAGGGCAGCGACAGCGCGTGGCGTTGGCCCGAGCGCTGGCCGTGGAACCGAAGCTTCTCTTGTTGGATGAGCCTTTTGGAGCGCTGGATGCGAAGGTCCGCAAAGAGCTGCGCCGTTGGCTGCGCCGACTCCATGATGAGTTACATATTACCGGCATTCTCGTCACGCACGACCAGGAAGAGGCTCTAGAAGTCGCCGATCGTGTCGTGGTGATGCATCAAGGCACTATTGAGCAGGTCGGTACCCCGGATGAAGTCTATGAACATCCCGCAAACCCCTTTGTCTATCGATTCCTGGGCGACGTCAACGTGTTTCATGGCCGTGCCTCCGAAGAGCAGGCCGTACGGGAGAGATCTGAAGGACCATCAGTCGGGCTGTCGGATACGGTTGAGGAACACGAAGTCACATTCGTTCGCCCTCATGACTTGGAACTCAACCGATCTCGAACAAGTCCTGATCAGTTTGAGGCCACAGTGCGGTCTGTTCTCACGGCTGGATCGCGAGTACGGCTTGAATTGATTGTCCAGGGCTCAGCGCAAACCATCGAAGTCGAACTGACCAAGGAGCGATATCGCGAGCTTGACCTTCGAGAAGGTGAGTTTGTGTTTGTCCATCCGAAGCATCGACAGGTTTTTAAAATACCCCAGCCATAACCAGCCGGCATTGCGCATCAGGAAATATCTGAACAGCGCTTTGATCCTATCGAACCGAGTTGCCGTTCCCAAGGGAACATTCGGCTATGCGGCAGGAGGCCTACGGTCTTTGCGGAACCGATCATGTAGAACATTGCTGGATGGGGTATGTGCCGCTACTCACTATGATGCGGGGCGGCCGATGCTGTGGGCATAGAGGCTGAAATACATCCCTCTATAAACTCAACCTTGCATTGCCACGAGGCGGCTGCGGCGTTGACGTGTTTGATGACATCCGCTGCGTTCGTGGTGCCGGTGGTAATGTCGACGAGGACATGGTTCGGGACACGGTTGAAGTAGATGCCGGTGACGCCCGGAATGGCCTGCAAGACGGTCGTCATCTGAGTTTCTTTGCTGTCGCAGCCTGGTCCGGTGAGCGTCAGGGGAAGTCGTTCTTTGGTGGGAGGGGTCGCCGCCGCCGGCAGGGAAATGGAAAGGCTTGCGATCAGAAGCGCGGCCGGGACCGCTCGGTGAGGCCAATGCCGTTGCATGAAATGAACTCCCAAATATGATGCCTGACAACGGTCACAAAATACACGATGCAAGGGCGGTTGTCGAGTCGCTATCGGGCCTGCACCAAGAAGGCTTTTGAACGGGCGTTGCCGCCGCCGGCCACGATATCAATGAATGACATGCCGGGCTGCATATCAGGAACGGTCACTGTAATAGTCGTGTCGTTCACGAATGTGTAGTCGATCTTCGCGGGGCCGGCCGCACTGAATGCCACGCCACGGAAACAATCGCTTGTTCCAAAATGCTCGCCCTTGATGGTGATCGTTTGTCCCGGCTTGGCCTCGTCTGGTTCCACGCTTAGGATCTTTGGTTTTCTGCTGCTGTCGCAGACGGGGTCTTTCGCAATTTTCTGTTCGTCGTGCCCTTTGATCGATTCTGTGTCGTGCAGCGTGTAGCCCGCTCCGTCGACGATCACTCCCTCTTCGGCAAGGGAGTGTAGAGGGAAACAGACGAACCCAAACAACGAGACCATCAAAAAGGGCATCAGGAAGTGCGGAGCCATCGTGACCTCCTTCGATGGGAAACTATTTCTTCGGCATCGGAACATACATGTCTCCGATAATCGTTTGACCGGGAGGGGAGAGCGCAAACGTTGAAAAGGCCTCAACCAGGGTATTCGATTCTTTTTTCGAAAGCAGCAGCAGAGGGCGACGGAGGCTGTAGCGGCCGTCTTTCACGGTCGGCACTTCCGGCTCCACCTTATCCACCGGCAGCAAGCGGACGGCGACGCCGCCTGAGACAGCCGAGAGGCCGGTACTCAGCGAAATATAGGCAGCTGCGGAGAGGGGGGGGAGGGTGCCGACGACGGTCTTCACGACGACCTCATCTCCGCCGAGTACTTTGGCGGATTCGAAAATTTTTCCTCTAATCCCGAGGTGGGTTTCGAAGGGTTCTCGAACATTCTGGTTGGGTGGCCTGTCGATCAGGAGAATCTTGGTCTCCGGTCCACCCAGTTCCGACCATTCCTTGATCTTTCCGGAAAAAATGTCGGCGACTTGCTGCGTCGTCACCTCCTTGGTGAAGTTGGATAAGTGGACCAAAATGCCGATTCCATCCCAACCGATCTGAGTCGCCGCGAAAGCCGGATCTTCGGTCCCTGTGACGGCAATGTGGGCCTGGCCTCCTGTGAGCAATTGCAACGGGTTGGAATCCTCGTCCCACAGGATGTCGATATAGACACGGGGATTGGCTTTTTCAAAAGCGCGAGCCAGGGCCTCAATGGTCGTTTGCTCGGGCCCGTTGCCGGCAATGACCAGGCTTCCGGCTGTTTGAGCAAAAGTGCCATGGGGCGCACAGAGGATCAGGCCGACGAGCAGTCCGGTTACGAATCGTCCCACGGTCATGGGATTGCCGGTCCCCGCAGGAGGTCATGACCAATCTGGTAGAGGGAATGGGTATTCAAGAGGTTGATCCTTCCGGTGGCATAGGATCTGACTCGGAGGTAATGTTCGGCGGCGGCATGGTACGTTTGGCATTCAGCGGCGGTAGCTTGGCGAAACGCTCCATCCGTTCCTCGTTCATGGCCTTGGCTTTCAGCTCAGTGAAGCCGGGTTTGCGATCACCCACGATATTGGATGAAAACGAAGACATGAGCCGAGTCGCCTGGCGGGCCCGACAAAATGGGCATTCCGTGTCTTCGACCCTGGCATACACGGATTGATTCGCCTCGAATTGTTTTTCGCACTGTCCACAACGGTACTCGTAGAGGGGCACGGAATTGGATCCTTTCTCTGTCTCTATGGCCGAGATCCAGGACTTGACAAGGTGACCTCTCGCAAGCGATCTTGACCAGCTCACAACGATACGTTTATTCTAGCAACATAGGCTACCAAACTGCCAGCTTCATGAGGAGGGTTTCAATGTCAGTGCTGATTCGACGGTACAAAGGCAATAACGGCATGATGCAGGAAGAACGAATCGACGACGAGGATCGAATCGAGCGCTACATGAGGCTCTTCGAAAAGGACGACGTCAAGAAGTTGCAGACCGGCGTGAAGTGCTTCATCGAGAAGGATGAATGGCAACTCCTCCCGTGAACCGGTCAGGGGTCAGGAGTAAGACGTGATCGAGTTGCAACAGTTCCTTACCACTCATCCCTTACCCCCCCACCGGTTAGCATGACCTATTGGATTCACATTGCCCGCTCGATCGATCGTGTGACGCTCCACCGAGACCGGTGCTCGGAAGTGCCGTCCGTCTCAACGTCCAGCGATTTCTGGGAAGGGGGATGGTTCGACTATCCCGATAAAGAGCGGGCGCTCCGCGCCATGGAACAGGCCGGCGTCAACCGAGACCGGCTGTGCCCGCTCTGCAAACCCTAAACGAAGAAGGTCAATAGTCAGCTGTCATTGGTCACTGGTGAGGAGTGTAACGCCGATTTGCTTAATGACCAGTGACTCATGACTGCCTTCACATATGCCGCGACTTGCCCTTCTCCTGACCACCGTCATTTGGGGCGCCACCTTTCCCGCTACCAAAGCCGCGCTTGAGCAGATTTCTCCGCTTTCTTTCTTGTTGCTCCGGTTCCTTCTCGGGACTCTGCTCGTAGTGCTGTGGTTTGTCATCTGCCGCCGTCGACTCCACCATGATCGTGCCGTATTGAGGGCGAGCGCGCTTACGACCGTCTTCCTCTTTTTCGGGTATCTGTTGCAAACAGTCGGGCTCGGCCATACAAGCGCTTCCAATTCAGCCTTTCTGACGGCCTTGTACGTGATCTTTGTGCCGCTGATGCTGATGCGGATCGACGGGCGGGTGGTGTCGGCGACGGCGATTGCGGTGGTCGGGCTCTGGCTATTGGTCAAACCCGACACCTCCATGAACCTGGGCAATCTCATGACGCTTGGGTGCGCCGTTGCGTTTGCGGGTCATATCATCTGTCTCGAGCGGTTCACCCGGCAAGTCGATGCTCCGTCGCTCCTTGTGTGGCAGATGGTGGCGATGACGGTGTTGTTTCTTCCGGCTCCATGGTGGGAAGGGACGACGCAGAACGATTTTTTGCCGACGACCGTCTTGCTGATCGGCCTTGGCGTCACGGGGGTTCTGGCCACGCTGGCGTTCGCCGTCCAGATATGGGCGCAGCAGCAAGTGCCGGCGCAACAGGTGGCGTTATTATTTGCGTCTGAACCGGCCTACGCGGCCTGGTTGTCCTGGTACTTTCTGGGAGAAACGTTGGATGTTCACGGGTGGATCGGGAGCGCGCTGATCTTGTTGGCGGTGCTGATCGGAGCATGGGGCGGCTGAACAATTTCATCAGGAGGAGTTGCATGGCGCAGAAATTCGGGAATGGACGGTGGGTGTCTGAAGGATTTTTGGATAACCGCGTCGATGGGACGGTCGTGGGCCAGGTTGTCTTTGCCGTGATCGGGCCGGTGGATTTTTATTTGCGCGGCAATTTCAAGCCGGATATCGCAGGAGAAGTGATTCGATTCCGCAACAGACGGTTTGAAGATGAGGATATGGCCGGACAAGTCATCGGCGATATGGCGAACCCTCAGGTCGGAACGGTGAATCTCATTTCGCTGGATCCCCATCCGAATTTGGAGCCGCATCCCTACGTCGAGTGGTTTACGCTCGGAAAGGACCACTATCGTTTCGAGCTGAGTGCTGGTGACGCATGGGTGCTATCCGATGAGGAGCGGAAGTCGATCGATGGAGAAAGCCGACGAATCAGAGAGACCCTGGCCGATCACGTCTGATCAGCCAAGGTCCAACGTGATTTAGAGCGGGTCTGGCAGGATGGTCAAAAAGGCCGTCCAGCAAGGCCGCAGCGAGCGAAGAGGCGAAGCGTGCTTAGGGCCGTACGTGGAGCTTCTAAGCGATGCGACCTGCCTCGCGAAGCCGCTTCGGCAAGGCGGGGAACGCCGCCGGCGGACTTTTTCAACATCCTGCTAAGGAGGGGTCAGCTCAAGTTGCGGTTGCGGCGCCGGAAGTTCCGTGGCTTTCACGGCTGCTTCAATCTTCTTTTTGAGCACACTGCGGTCTGAATCCTGTTTGGTTTTTCCTTCCCGTACATATTCCGGGACACCGCGGATATCCCAGACCAATCCCATCCACTCAAGTCCCTTGAGGCAGTAGTAGGTCATGTCGATTTCCCACCAGTAAAAGCCTTGTCTGGTCGAAGCCGGATAGTAGTGATGGTTGTTGTGCCAGCCTTCCCCCATCGTAATCATGGCCAGAAAGAAGTTGTTTCGGCTGTCGTCGCCGGTGATGTATCGTTGTGACCCATACACATGGGACAGGGAATTGATCGTGCAGGTCCCATGAACCAGTGCGACGGTCGAGATGAAAAATCCCCAAATCAGCATCTGAGGCCCATTCGTGCCGAGTCCGGGCGCGTAGGTTTCCAGCAATCGACCGAGACCGAACATCCCAAATCCCGCAATGGTGGGCATCAGAACATCAAACCGGTCGAGAAACCGCAGTTCCGGAAACTTCGCGAAATCCGTGATGCTTTTGAGTCGTGGCGCATAAAATGTCTGCGACATGATCCAGCCCATGTGCGACCAGAGAAATCCACCCTGGCGCGGGGAATGCACATCCTCCGGCGTGTCTGACGCGATGTGGTGATGGCGGTGATGGCCGGCCCACCACAAGGGACCGCGTTGGGCGCAACTTCCTCCGAGCAGGGCAAATAAAAACTGTACCGTACGAGAGGTCTTGAACGTACGATGCGAGAAGTAGCGGTGGTACCATCCGGTGATGGCAAACATGCGGAGGTAATAGAAGGCGACCGCGACGCCCACAGCGGTCCAACTCCAGCCTACCCAAATGACTCCCGCGCACATCAGATGTACGGCAATGAAGGGAATACTGCGAATCCAGTCTACCTTGGGTGGCCCCTCTACTTTCGTGTGCTCAAGGCCCGCCCATGAGTCAAACCATCGGAGAACGGAATACCAGGCATCCGGGGACTTCGTCGAGTGAAGCGATTGCGCGTCGGACATACAATTCTCCTCGTAGGTCGGGGGATCGGCAAAGTCACTGTGGTGGGAGACAGGGAGCCGGGGTCCCAATTAAGCTGATTGATCGTCCCGAATCAGGTGTAGGAAATGATTATACATAAAAGCGTCATAAAAATGAAACCGGATTTTTGTGGGGTCTTCGCCGGATTGATTGTACCGGACTGGCGATCGCTGTCTACTCATTTGGACAAGTCGCCAGAAAAAAGTGGACGTGCCCCGGCCTGTTTGACAGGGCTCCTTGCGCGTCTCTAAAATGCCGCTACGATGAACGACCGATTCCTCAGAGCTTGCCGCCGCGAACCCGTCGATTGCACGCCGGTGTGGTTCATGCGCCAAGCCGGACGCTACATGTCCGAATATCGAACGTTGCGCGCGAAACATTCGATTCTCGAGATGTGCAAAACGCCTGAGCTTGCAGCCCAAGTCACGCTTCAGCCGATTGATCGGTTCCCCTTGGATGCCGCCATTATCTTCGCCGACATTCTGCTCCCGTTGGAGCCGATGGGGCTCACCCTGGAGTTTGCGGCGGGGGAAGGGCCGGTGATCCATAATCCGGTCCGTGATCGAGCGGCGGTGGATCGACTCAAAGTGATCGACGGGGATGAACTCGATTATGTGGCCGAAGCGATTCGCCAAACGAGACGGGCGCTCGATGGGCGAGTGCCGTTGATCGGATTTGCCGGCGCGCCATTCACGTTGGCCAGCTATGCCATCGAGGGAGGAGGGTCCCGCAACTATTTGCACACCAAACAGATGATGTACGGCGATCCCACAGCCTGGCATCGCCTCATGGACAAATTTGCGTCCGTGCTCACCGGGTATCTCCGGCGACAGATCAAGGCGGGGGCTCAGGCGATTCAGCTCTTCGATAGTTGGGTCGGCTGTCTCTCGGCCGGTGACTATGCCGAATATGTGAAGCCGCATGTCCAGCGAATTTTCGATGGGCTTACGCGGGAAGGTGTGCCGATGATTCATTTCGGCACCGGCACGACGGCCATTTTGCGGCAGATGCGCGAGGCAGGCGGCGATGTCATCGGGATCGACTGGCGGGTTCACTTGGACGAGGCCTGGTCGATGGTCGGACATGATCGCGCCGTGCAAGGCAATTTGGATCCGCTGGTGCTGTTTGCGCCGCTCCATGAAATCGAACGCCGTGTGGAGGACATCTTGCGGCGAGCCGGTGGGCGTTCCGGGCATATCTTTAACCTGGGTCACGGTATTTTGCCGACCACACCGGTCGACCATGTTGCCGCGACGATTGACATGGTCCATAAGCTCAGCCAGCGGTGAATAAGAGGGGCGACAGTCGCGTCTCGCTTTTAAACTCGGAACATGAAACGTTAAACCTGAAACCTTCCCGCTTCTCTCGCTTCACGAACAACGAGGAACGATGCCTGCTACGCACCGTCACACCGCCATTCTTTTGATGGCCATGGGTGGGCCGGATTGCCTGGAGAACGTCGAGCCATTTTTGCTCGATGTTCGCGGTGGCCGACCGACATCGCCCGAGCTCATAGAGGAAATTCGTGAACGGTATCGCGTGACCGGCGGGAAATCGCCGGCTGTCGGTATTACCCACGAAGTGGCGAAGAAACTAGAGCAACAGTTGAATAGCTCGAGGAATGGCCGATACCGGGTCTATGTTGGGTTGCGGCATTGGCATCCGTTCATTAAGGAAACGTACGCCGAGCTGCTGAAGTCCTCGCCGGAACAGATCATCGGGATTTGCATGGCCCCGCAACAGTCCTCACTGAGTACCGGCGCCTATCGGAAAAAGGTCGAAGAAGCCCGTGCTGGATTGGGGGACGGTACCCCCGTCACGTATCTCGGGAGTTGGAACCGCCATCCTAAACTGATTGCGGCTCTTGTTGAGAGCATCCGGCAGGGGCTTCTGAAGTTTCCTGCCGACGCGCGGGCATCGGTGCCCGTGCTGTTTACGGCGCATAGCTTGCCTGAACGGATCGTGGCCATGAAGGATCCCTATCCTGACGAGGTCACAGGCACGGTCGAGGCAGTCACGCAACATTTGGGGAACCGACCGACGTACTTTGCCTATCAAAGTCAGGGGCGATCGAGCGAGCCCTGGCTTGGACCCACCGTGGAATCGATGTTGGAAACCATCCAGCTGGCGGGGCACCGGTATGTGCTGGTGGCGCCTATCGGCTTTATCTGCGACCATGTGGAAACGCTCTTCGATATCGACATCGAACTCAAGCAGCTGGCGATGAACCGAGGCATACACCTCGAGCGCATGGCCATGCTGAACGACTCTCTCCCGCTCATCGAGACGTTACGTGACGTCTTGGCGGCACACGAATCCTCGCTCCCTATTCAGTCGTGACTCGACCACGGACAGTCGTGATCGTCGGTGGGGGCATTTCCGGCCTGGCCACCGCATTTTCACTCCAAGAGCAGGCGACGAAAGCCGGTCTGACTCTCCGCTGCGCGATCCTTGAATCAGGATCGTCCTGGGGAGGAAAAATCGTCACGCATCGGGTCGGCGAGATAGTGACGGAAGCCGGACCGGACTCATTCCTGTCCCAAAAACAGGCCGGCCTGGATCTTTGCGCGAAGCTCGGCCTTACCGATCAACTCATCAATACCAATCAGACGGACAAGAAAGCCTGTGTTCTGTATAGGGGACGACTGCACGACTTACCAGAGGGACTGCTTTCATTCGTCCCGAAACAATTGGGGTCGTTCCTTCACAGCGGACTATTGAGCTGGTCAGGGCTGGCCCGGATGGGACTCGAATTCGCCGTTCCGCCTGGTTCCTCCCGGGAAGATGAGCCGTTGGCGGCGTTTCTTCGCCGCCGGTTCGGCGTTCAGGCATTCGAGCGGATACTGGAGCCACTCATGGCCGGGATCTACGCGGGGGACGCCGAGCACATGAGTCTGAGGGCTACGTTTCCACGGTTCTTCGAGCTCGAACAGCAGTACGGCAGCGTCGTTCGCGGCATGATGGCCGCCAAGAAAGCCGCCTCGTCGGTTTCCAATGGCCGACCAGGGCGTACGATGTTCGTCAGCTTAAAGAATGGTCTCAGCGATTTGGTCACGGCTCTGACGAGTCGATTGACACGGCAGGGTGTGGAGCTTCGATTAGGTTGCCGGGTCGATGCGCTGAGAGTGAGATCACATGAGTTGGGCCGGTGGATGTACGACCTGATCCTTGAGGATGGATCGGCGCTTTCTGCGGATAGCGTGGTTCTTGCCACACCGGCGTATGTGGCAGCGGAACTGGTGCGTCCATTGACACCGCTCGCCGGTGGACTATTGGACATGATTCCCTATGCCTCGACTGCCACCATTGCGATGGTGTTTCCACGGACGCTGACGAGCGCCATCGAAGGATTCGGATTTATCATCCCGCGAACAGAGCAGCGTGATTTGATCGCCGCAACCTGGACGTCGCTGAAGTGGCCGCATCGCGCTCCGGCGGATCAGCTGTTGGCGCGATGCTATATCGGTGGCGTAGGCCGGGAAGACATTCTTCAGTCGGATGACGGGACGCTGGTGGCCAAAGTCAGAGAGGAGCTCGCTGCGGTATGCGGCATCGATGTAGCGCCCAGTTACACGGAAGTGAATCGATGGTGGAAGGCGATGCCGCAGTACACGATCGGCCATCTCGATCGATTAGCGCAACTCGAGGCGGCACTCAGCCGGTATCCTGGGTTGATCCTCACGGGGGCGGGCTATCATGGGGTCGGCATCCCCGACTGCATCCGTGACAGCGCTGCCGCGGCCGAACGGGTGGTGCAGGATCTCATCGGTGGAACCAGTGTGACACGACGACCCCTCGGGGACGAGCTTGAGCCTAAGGCGAAGGTTATGGATGCAGGCCGAGCATAAGACATGCCTCTTGCTCAACCTCAACCTTCTGCCTAAAACCTCCTTAGTGATACATCCATGCGCGGGTCAGCGGAAATTCGGTCTGTCCCTCGGCTTCTTGACGGCTGGCAAGCATTTGGTAGACATTCAGCCAACCCTGCGAAAAGGCCAACGACGAGCCTGCCAAATACGCGCGCCAGACACGCAAGGTCCGCTCGCCGACCACCTGACGAGCGGCGTTGAGTTGCCCTTCCAGGTTGCGTGACCAATGCGCGAGCGTCCTGGCGTAGTGCGGCCGTAGACTTTCGACGTCGTATACCTCAAAGTTTTGTCTTGCCATCTCCCGGATGACCGAGTGGAGATGGGGAAGTTCGGTATGCGGGAACACATACTTGTCCATGAACTCGCTCACGCCGGAGCCGACCGTGCGTCCATCGGCATCGGGTGAGGTGATCCCGTGGTTCATGAACAGCCCCCGATCGCGCAGCAGGCGACGCACCACGCCGAAATAGACGGGGAAGTTATTTTGGCCGACATGCTCGAACATGCCGATGCTTGAAATCTTGTCGAACACGCCTTCGCCGAACCGTTCAGGCGCGTCCCGGTAGTCGAGCAGCATGGCGTCAACGTCTCCTTCCAGCCGCGCCTCTTTGATGCGTTGTTGAGCAATGACCAATTGGTTTTCCGACAGCGTGATGCCGACCGCCCGCACGCCATAATGTTGTGCGGCGTGCAGAATCAAACCGCCCCACCCGCAACCGATATCGAGGACTCGCTCGCCCGGCTGAAGGCGTAGTTTGCGGCAGATATGATCGAGCTTCGCCTCTTGCGCGGCGTCGATCGTTTCCTCCCCGGTCTGAAAATACGCGCACGAATACACCATGCGGTCATCCAGCCAGAGCCGGTAAAAATCGTTGCTCACGTCGTAGTGATGTTTGACGTCGTCGAGATCCTGTTTGGGAGTGTGACAGGCCGACGAAGCGGGAATTCGGGCCGTCGCCGGCGAGCCGCCGGCCGCCACGAGGCGCTCGGCGCCGGCGATCACGGAGATGATGTCGCCGTCGATATCGATGCGCCCATCGACGAACGCCTCACCGAGCGATCCGAGCGTGGGATGGGTTAATGCCGGCAGCAAGTTCGGGTCTCGAATGGCGAGCACGACGCGAGGTTCCTGGCCGAAGTTGAGACGCGAACCGTCCGGGAGGACGAGGTCCATCGGTTGGCCGCCGGTTGCTCGAACCTTTTCCGCCAGCTGTTGAATGCCGTGGTTCAGCACCTTTTCTGCGACCTTTCGGGTCGCCTGCAAAACGAGACTGCCGTGAGACATGATGACCTCCTTCGGGACGTGGCCTGAGATTCTTGGCCAAAGAGGTGCGGAGTATTCTTTTCCGCTTAGTCCTTTTACCTGGTCATTGTCAAGTGATTCAGGCACATGATGATAAACGAAGAGCTTTCCGCAAGCACGGCCCAGAACACGCCACCGATTGAGCACGAATAGAAATTTAACGCATCTGGAGACAATGAGGAACTAGGAGGATCCTCAGGGGAGAACAATGGCTTGCTGGGGATAGCCGAGTTCTTTCAGCAGGGCTTCCAATGAGTCGACCATCGGTGGTGGGCCGCAGAGAAACACGCAGGTGTTGGAATCCGGAGCGGGAAGATATCGCCGAAGAATTTCAGGAGTGACGCGACCTATGCCACCTTCCCATTCGGCAGGCGGCTGTTCCAGGACATAGTGACAATGAAAATTCGGATAATCTCGGGCATCGCGTTCCCACTCCTGTCGGAAGATGATGTCCGATTCGGTTTTGTTGGCAAAGATCAGGAATAACTCCGCATCGAGCTTGTTGGTCAGAATCCAGCGAATGATGGAGATCATCGGCGTAATCCCCGTGCCTCCCGCCACGAATCCCACGCGTTTGGCCATGCCATCCACCCAATGACCGCCGCTGTTCGGCCCGCTCATCGACACCGTCTCGCCGATCTGCCGATCATGGAGATACTTAGAGACGGAGCCGGCCTCATAGCGCTTGACCGTCAGGTCGAAATATTCTGTCGTGCCTGGCAGCGACGATGGCGTGTAGGGCCGCTTGACCTGTTTGCCGTTGATCGTCGCATGGACATATAGAAAGTCGCCGGGCAGCATATCCAGCGTGGCGTCGGCCGGCAGCTCGAACCGGAAGGTCTTCGTGTCATGGGTGTCTGGTTCGATGTGGATCAGTTTGTAGGGGCTCGGCATTTTCGTCTTGATGCGGGTGACGGCTTTCATGATGAATGCATGATACGGGCCCACATGGAACGATGCAATAGAACTCTTTCCGATACATCGCCTTGTGCACTTGCATCTATCTCTCATCCCGCCTCATACTTTTGACCATGGCATCTCATCCGGAAAGTCCCTCTGTCCCTTTTCAGAACCTGGAAACCGACGCGGCTCTCCATGCGATTCTCCGGGGGACCGCGACCGAGACGGGACAGGGCTTTTTTGCCGCTCTTGTTCAGAATCTTGCCAGGGTTCTCGGGACACACGGCGCGTGGGTGACGGAGTATCTTCCTGAAACACGTCGTCTGCGCGCGCTCGCATTTTGGATAGAAGGCCGATGGGTCAAGGACTATGAAGTGGACATTGCCGGAACTCCTTGTGAGCGTGTGATCGATACAGCCAAACTGGTGCATTTCCCCGATCGCATCCTGGAGATTTTCCCTCACGAGGAGGAACTGCGGGCCGCCGGTGCGGTGAGCTACATGGGCGTGCCGCTTCAGGACGTAGACGGGCGGATCCTCGGCCATATGGCGGTGATCGACCGGCGACCGATACCGGAAGAGCCACGAGTCCATGCAATCTTTCAGATCTTCGCCGCGCGCGCGGCAGTGGAACTGCAACGGATGCGAGCGGAAGCCGAGGTCCGAGAGCGGGAAGAAAAAGTCGGTCGACTCTTGAGCAGCGCTATGGACGCGATCATCGAATTGGATGACCGGCTCCGGATTACCCATGTCAATCCTGCTGCGGAGAAAACATTTTCCTGCCCGGCGGATTCGATGATGCATCAACATTTTTCGCGCTTTCTAAGTCCGGAGGATTTCGCTCGGCTGGAGAGACTGATTGCCGAGCTCGATCGGCGTCCGGAGGGAGAGCAATCGCGATGGATTCCAGGAGGACTCACCGCGTGCCGTGCCGACGGCGAGTCATTCCCCGCGGAGGCGACACTGTCCCGCTCTGAACTGCATCGCCGCAAATTCACGACCCTGATTCTTCGCAATATCCATGACCGGGTGAAGGCGGAGGAGAAAATTCAATCGCTGAAGGCCGAAACGGAACTTCTACGGGAGGAATTGCAGGCGCACCATCAGGACGGTTCCTTGCTCGGTGAAAGTCCGGCATTGCGGCAGGTGCTCCAGGACATTGCACAAGTTGCCGGGACCGATGCGACCGTGCTCATCATGGGAGAGACCGGAACCGGCAAAGAGCTCGTGGCCCGCGCCGTCCATGCGGCCGGCACACGCCGGGAACGGCCGTTGGTCACTGTCAATTGTGCCGCCATTCCGGCCACATTGATTGAGAGTGAATTCTTCGGCCACGAACTCGGCGCATTCACGGGGGCAACCAAGAAGCGCGAAGGTCGATTTTCCTTGGCCGACAAGGGAACCATTTTTCTCGATGAAATCGGCGAATTACCGCTTGAGTTACAGGCCAAATTGCTTCGCGTGCTGCAAGAAGGCGAGTTCGATCCAGTCGGCGGTTCGAAAACCAGGAAAGTGAACGTGCGGGTGCTGGCCGCGACCAATCGCGATCTTGCCGCCGCGGTCAAGCAGGGCGCGTTTCGCGAGGACCTCTACTACCGGCTGAATGTGTTTCCGATCCGGCTGCCGCCGCTACGTGAGCGAGGAAACGATGTGGTACGTCTCGCTTCCGTCTTTGCTCAACGGTTCGCCGCGAAGATGGGACGGACGCTTTCGCCGCTGACTGACGGTGATGCTTGTCGGCTTCAAACCTATCATTGGCCGGGGAATGTGCGGGAGCTGCAGAATGTCATGGAGCGGGCCGTGATCACGGCCACCGATGGCCGGCTGAACCTGGAGCGCGCCTTACCTGAACCAATGGCGCAACCGTCTCCAGCCGACCGGGCCGGCGAGCCAGGGCAAGGGACGATTCGTACCGCGAAAGAGCTGGAAGAACTGGAGCGCAGCAATATTCTCCGCGCGCTGGAGGCCACGAAGTGGAAAGTCTCGGGCGAATATGGTGCGGCGAAACTACTGGGCATCAATGCCTCTACCCTGTCATCCCGCATGAAAGTTCTCAAGATTCAAAAACCTGCCACGTAATGCGAGTTTTCTCGTAGGCTCACTAGCCATCCTTTTTCCTCCGGGACATCTTCCTTTTTCAAAATTTCGCAAATGCGCTCATGAGATTTCACAAGTCTTGAAATCTCATGGACCGCCTTTCTGGTTTTCTTGATCTCTAACCCATTGAGAACGCATCACATGCCTAGGTTTTAGAGGCGTGGCATCAATACTGCCGTCGCAGTACTGCAACGGTGACGCTTACGGCCACCGATATCAATCCCGGCATGCTCGACTACGCACAAAGGAAATTGAAAGATCTGAAGGGAGTCGACTGGCGTCAGGCCGATATTGCACATCTACCGTTTCCCGGCGCATCGTTCGAGGCGTGGTCTGTCAGTTCGGACTCATGTTCGTGCCGGATAAAGACCGCGCCTTTCGAGAAATGCGCCGAGTCTTGGTCAATGGCGGCGTGCTGGCATTTAACGTATGGGATCGCATGAATGCCAATCCCTGGGGCATCATTGCGCACGAGACCGTTGGAGAATTCTTTCCGGAAAACCCACCGCAGTTTTTCAAAGCGCCGTGCGGCTTTTCCGATATCGACGTCTTGCGGGGTTTGCTGACCGCGAGCGGATTCGATACAGTCACTATTCAAGCCGTCCGGAAGGAGTGCTACAGTCAAACGGCCAAATCGTTGGCGATTGGGCTGATCGAAGGCGCGCCGATACTCGCCGAAATTCAAGAACGCGGCGGTTCGTCTCGACCAATCGTTGATGCAGTGACGACAGCCTTAGCCAAGACCGGTGGTGAAAACCCATATCGTTCCACGATGCAAGCGATCGTGGTCATGGCACGGGCGAAGGAATGAGAGGAACCTACTCACCTTGAATGTTCAGAATCGAAATATGGAGGTTGTATGAAAATGCAAAAGTTGCGTCCTCATTATTACTTGGCAATGCTCACACTTTTCCTCACTCCCGCCTTAACGTACGCGATGTCTGGCATGGATCTGCCGCACGGCGGACACGGCGGGACGACCTCACTCTCAAAAAATATGGGCGAGCCGATCAACTCATCGGAATCAGAGATCGAGATGACCTACAGCGCCGATGGAAAGACCGCTATCTTCGTCTCAGGACGCCAAGGGAGCGTTCCATCACCAGGAGTTCCCTACAATTTCGACATCTGGATGGCTCATTTTGAGAACGGCACGTGGCAAGCTCCGATTCATCTGGGGCCTGGCATTGATCCGACGGTTGGACCCAACATTAATACGTCCGCATGGGAGCTGGAGCCGAGCCTCTCGGATGACGGCAATGTCATCTATTTCACGCAATACGAGCCGGGCAATCTGTCCACCGGCGACCTCTATGTGACCCAGAAAGTCAATGGGGTCTGGCAACCGGCCAAGAATTGGAACGAGGTCCCCGAACTGCCGCACCTCAATACGCCGACCGGCGAGGAGCACTGCCCGATCATTGCCTCCGACAGTTTGATTTACTTCAACTATCAGCAGCCGGGGGTCACTCAAGACAGCGACGTCTGGAAAGTCGAAAAAAAGGACGGCGTCTGGCAGAAGCCTGAGAGTCTGGGACCACGTGTCAATTCACCTTACCGTGACCATATGCACTGGACCGGACTGTCAAAGGACGGGAAGAGCCTCATTATCACCAGTACGCGCCCGGACATGGGCTCGCGGGGCGGACACGATATGTGGATTTCCTATCAGAATCCTAAAGGCGAATGGCAAGAGCCGCTGAACCTCGGGGATACGATCAATACGGCCGGCGAAGATATGTGTTGGACCTTTACTCCGGACGGCAAGACCTTCACGGGTAGTTCAGGACCGCGGGATTCGTACAATCACGATATGATGTGGGTTCACAAAGATGATGTTCCGTTGCTCAGGAATTTTGAGCCGATCGGGCCGCCGCCCAATTTGCTCCTGACCAAAAAAGGAAAACCGAACGATACAAAATGAGCGGGTGTTTACGGGTGTTTAACAGAAGGGAGGCACATGAGACATCCCTCCACGGCTTGATCAATGCTCCTCAACTGTAGGAGAAAATTAATTATGGCGCAAGCGCGTAATGACACAGCTTCGCGACTTTGCTGCTCGATATACAGGCGCTTGGTGCAGCCGGAATGCGGCCAGTGTCGCTCAATTCTTTGCTGCGGGTGGCTCGCTTCCAATCTCCAATCAATGGAGGCACTTCATCGGTAGGCCGAAGCGCGATTACCCAAGCTGCACAGGGGTCATGACTGCCTTCCCGGATCTCAAAGTCTCTATGAATGATCTCGTCGAGAGACGCGAAAAAAATTATCTACCAGTGGACGCTGGAAGGCACCCATAGAACTGGGTAGAACTGGAAAACGCGTGCGCATCAGTGGAATCGAGGGTGGCGGATTGATAATGATGTCCTGATCGCCGAATCTCTCGGCAGCTTCGACTCGACTGACCTTGAGCGTCAAGTTGAGCATGGAATAGATCGCGAATGACCCATTGGATCTGGCGATCTATTTCCCGGCGAGGTGAATGATGATGTGGCCGACGACCATGGGGTAGCCAGATTGCCTTAGTTTTGCTGCTTGATGTTCTTTGCCTGTTCGGCTGTTTTCAGATTTGGATCGGCAGCATGGTTTCCACCTAAACTCGTGAGAACCGGCTGAGCGGCCGTAATCTTGTGTTCGACCGCCCGGGTCAGCCACCGGCGAGCCTGCTCCGTATTTCTTGTGACTCCGCGTCCATAGGCGTACATGACCCCGAGCACATACATCGCTTGGCCATTACCGGTTTCAGCCAGACGGTGGAGGCCGTGGGAAGCTTTCTTGTACCAACCGACGGCCTCCGGGGCTTGTCGCCCATCACGCTGTGCGTAGTAGCGTCCGAGGCGATACTGGGCAAAGGCATCGCCCTGTTCGGCGAGGCGAGCGTCGATGCCCTGGGAGGGGGGAGGTGTCGATGCCGGAGGACTTGCTGCTGGTTTTTCGTGATCCGGAAGCGCCAGGCTGTGATCAGGGCGCTCGGTGGTTGGACCGGAGGAGGGAGGCGTTGAGTCTTGCTTCTGATCCTCCTGGATGACGGGCCGATCAGGTTCAGGAGTTGGTGCCGGCTGGGAATTCTTGGGCTCGCCCAGGGCTTCAGCCTGTGAGATCGGCGTGAGACTGAATTCGTTCTGATGTGGCAGCGGTACTGATTGCGGTTGGCCGCAGTTTTCGGTGGAGCTGTTCGAGGGGTTCTGTCCGACGGCGGGTTGACAGGTCGCCTTGTCGTCGGAGGGTGGCCATACGGGTAGTATCGACGCACCCCAGACCAGGGCGATGATGAACAACGCCACATAAAGCAGCCGGCGCCTCAAGATTGTTCGATCGCTGGGAGGCACCAGGACGAGTCCAGGATAGCCTTTCTTGGCCATACCTTCTCCCGAAGGAATCCTTGGTCGGAGTATATCAGTGTGTCGAAACGCTGTCTCCCGCTCTATAGGATACTGAAAAAGTCCGTCGGCTTCGTTCTCGCGGGACACCGCCTCACCATCTCGGAGGCGTTCACAAACGCGCCGCGCTTTATTCAGCGCGGCGTGAATTTCCGAGGCTCAGCATACCACCGGGCAAGAGCTGCAAGCGCAGCTCGGGCGGGGTGGATAGGATAAGGTTATGTCTCGCTTCTTCGTTCGCTGCGGCCTTCCCGGACCTGCCTTTTTGAGCATCCTGCCTGACGCGTGTATATCAATTCGCCGCCACCCTATAGATAGCCCCTTGTCCTCCCTAACTTCAAGCTCTTATAGTACGGGGGATCGAGGGGTGTTTGTTACAAGGAAAGCGAGTGAACCATGCCGTCACCTGATCACGCCTTTGCAATTATGGAGATCAACGGTCCATTTCGTGAGCCGAGAGAGCAGGTGTTTTCCTACGACTATTCGATTCAGCGGTCCACCTGGGCCACGCCACATGGCGTGCGCGTGAAGGTCTCAATACCGGATGAACTCGAGGTGCTGAAGCGTCGTCTCGTAGGCATGGCTGTAGGCTCGCCGGGCCAGCAATTGATGATGAGCAACATTCTCTCCAAAACGATTGCGGGTTGGAAGATGCGGGTGGCTGAAGGGGAGGGCATGTTGATGGAACGGCGTGACATGCTGCTGGCGCCGTTTATCGGGCCGCTGGCCCATCTGTTTCCAAAGTTGGAGGCGTTGTTTGAAGCGGATCAATCGGCGATCAGGGAAGAAGTGAGGAAACGTGTCGGAATCTGACGCTCTGTGCCGGCCGATCCGTCAAAAGATTCTTCTGTAGTGTTTCGAATGGACACCTGATTCGTCCGCGAAACCAAGCGATCCCTTGTCCGGGCTGCCGGTATCATTCAAGTCGATACGATAGTGGCCACGAACGTGCTCCATGGCCGCCTCGAACGGAACGGAGTTCGGGTAGAGGGTGCCGGGGGCATGGGCTCCTCGCGACAGCGTCTGGATCGTACCCGCTTCCGCGAGTTGCTTGTCTGAAAAGATGAAGATGTCGGCGATGGCGTGATCACCGAGTTTGTGGCCGGGTGTGGTCGACGGGAGCTGTTCGCCGAGGGTGCCGTCCAGGCGCGCTTGTTTGAGGCGTTTCAAAAGGGCGACGATTTGACTATCCGTCGCTTGAGAAGGCACGACCAGGCCGAGGGTGTTCATTTCCAAGATGGTAGTTTGGACTTTGAACATGACAGAGGCGGCTTCCGGATCCTCGATGGCTGAGACATTGGGGCCCTCCGTGCCGGTCGCCTGTTTGTTCCGTGAACTGGGAACGAGGAGGGCGACGAACAACCAGAGCCCGACGAGGATGCCGAATACGACGAGCAGCGGATGGGCGCCGGCACGTTTTCCCTCTTCGTAAGGCCCTTGGTCCTTCGTCATGGGACCCGATCTCCGGCGCACGATGTGGTGTCCGGCCGAGGTTTTTGTAACCGTCGCTTGGCTTCATCCCACAGCTCGTCCATTTCGGCGAGCGTCATGTCTCTCAACGACCGGCCTTTCTCAGTGGCTTGTGCCTCGACCAGGTGAAAACGATCGATGAAACGGTTCGTGGCTCGGCGCAGCGCATCTTCGGGATTCGTTTTGAGAAAGCGAGCGAGGTTGACCAGTGAAAACAGAAGATCACCCAACTCGTTTTCGATCTCCTCGTTGAGATGGGGCCGATCGGCGTTCGATTCCGTCCCCGTCGGATTTGACGCCAGCGCCTCGCGCAGTTCACCGATTTCTTCAGCCACCTTTGCGAGGATCTGTTCCAAGCCCGCCTTGCTCTGCGGCCAATCGAAGCCGACTCGGGCTGCCCTGGCCTGTATCTGATACGCGCGCAACAATGCCGGCAAGATCTTCGGCACTCCGTCGAGGGCCGATTGTAGGTTGCCGGCGGCTTCTCGCTCCGCGCGTTTGATATCTTCCCATTGGGCCAAGACCTGTTCACTATTCGACACCTCTCCTGTCGGGTTGTCGGCATGGAATACGTGAGGATGCCTGCGGATCAGTTTCGTGGCGAGTGTTTCGATCACGTCTTCGACCGTAAAGGAGCCGGCCTCAGCGGCGATCTGGCTATGGAAGAGGACTTGGAGAAGCACATCTCCGAGTTCTTCACGAAGCTTTTCTTTGTCCCGTTGATCGATGGTCTCGAGGACTTCGTACGCTTCTTCGAGAAGGTACGGTTTCAGTGACTCGTGAGTCTGCTTCCGATCCCACGGACAACCGTTCTGGGCGCGGAGCGCCGCCATGATCTCAACGACTTTGGTAAATTGTTCCGACATCGGTGTCGTCGAGAAATTCAAAAAATTGGTGAAGTTTAGCTGCTGGTCGCCACTGTATACCGAGAACGGCTGCTGCTTCAATGGCGGCGACTCTTTATGATGGACTTTACGGTGAATCGGCAGAAAATGCGCCCGCGTTTGTTCGTGCGTTCGTCAGTAGAAGCAGGGCGGGTGTGGCGAACCTACAAGACTTTTTTCTGCGCTGTAGCAATCGCTCTTGGTGCTGCGCCCATTGCGGCAACCGCAGCCGATCCTCGACTCTGTGATCTCTTCTCGGCTCCGGAGATCACATCGATTACCGGCGTGGCGCCGGCAGGTGGCCAGCCTGGTCCCGATGTGGACGAATCTCGGGGGGCCACGGCGTGGACATGTGGATGGCTGGTAGGGAAGCGTTATTTTGCGGCGCGTGTGCTTCGTTTCCGTTCCGCCGCCGATGCAACTCGGGCCATGACGAGCACGTCGCAGATTCTTAAGAGTTTCCCGGATGGTATTCAGCTGTCCGCGGTGCCCGGACCTGGCGGGCAAGCCATGTGGGGATCTTCGTCTGAAGAAGGCGCCATGTGGATCGTGCGTACAGGGCGGACGGTTCTCGCTGTAATGCTTGCGGGCGAACTGAAGAGACCGGAAGACCTGCGCGAGGCACTTCGCAAGCTGGTAGCATCAGGCCTCGGAAGGCTACCGTAATGCGCGTGCCGCCTAACCCGATCATCTGACTGCATTGAAATGCTTGTCGACCTAGAACATCAGGGGCGGGTAGTGGGTCAGTTTGATTTGTTTATTGACCTGCTAAATTCCAAAACTGTTCCTTTGATATTCCCGCTTGGCCGATTATGCTCTTGATGTCTTGAGCTTTAACTTCTCCTCGATGACAATCCACAGTCACCTTGTACATATGACCATTGACAACTTTTTCCCATTGTTCATGGGAAGTACCAGAACGACAGGGCTGTTCTACAAATCCAAGTTCAGTAAGGATGCTGCGGACGACCCGACACGGGAGCGGTTTAAAAGGCACTAGAAGGCAGGGACAAATGGGAGTGGCATATTAAAGTCTTGTTTTGAGGCAAGGCTGCGATGAATCATTTTAAAACACTTAGCAAGATAATAACGAGCCCAGAAGTATGCCGGGGCTCGACGAGGAATAAGATCGGAAAAATAAACCGAATCTCTCTCATACGCTTCCTTTAAATAGCATGTAGTCAGTTTGTTAAGTTTGACCCTAACTTCTTCGAAGCTATCGCCACGAGCATAGAGATTCAGATCTAGACAAATGGCGAACCAAGTTCCGTCCGTGTCCTGCTCTGCATAGCAACGAAGGATGAGATCGTCTATTTTCATAGAAGGCAATTTCCCCCTCGCCATATAATAAATTATAGCTGGACGTAAATTCCAATTGAAAGCCTTCTAATGTTAGTTCGATCTATATGATTAAGCTAGCTAATTCCTGTAAACCCCACACATGATCGGCAATGCCTGACTGCATGGCTGGTGTTACCCGCAAGCTCTGATGAATGCGACAGAAGTTATAGTGCATGAAATGCAGGGCCACGGCATGGGCCTGATTCTCCAGCTTCTTGCTGAAGGCATTGGTTAGGCGAGTCATCCGGCGCATGCTCATTCGCATGGTCAGGTTTTGCCGTTCGACATAGCTGGTTGAGACATGGGTTATCTCGGGGTTGCCTGCAATCTTCAGTTTCCGAGTCCCACAGCATTCCGCCGGACTGTAGCGAGCCTGTCCTTCACGTGGAGGAGCCGCATAAATCTTTTCAAGCATGGCGTAGTCCACGTCTGCCCCAAATGCGCCTTCCACAGCTTGGAGATACGCCTTGTGCCCGTCCGTGGTGAGCTGGACCCGATGGGCCAAGCGCGAAGCCAGATCCGCAATAAACTTCTGTGCGTATTCCGCGCTTCGTCCCCCAACGAGATACGAAACAATCAGCTTTGTGTCGGCATCGATACCTACCCAGGTCCAGGTATCCCCAAATCCTAGTCTGCCCTTGTACTCCTCAGGGACGTTCTTCTCTTTGGCGTAGCAGAATGACCAAATCTCATCGCATTGAATGCGCTTGCATGGAAGGTTTCGCAACTTCTCATCCTGATACCGAGCACAAGCCCTACCAAGGTCAACGAGGAGCTTAAGAACAGTGCCTTTCGCAACATCAGTCATGCGGCACGTCGCACGAACGCTATTGCCTTCGACTAGTGCGGCGATTATTTGAACTCGTTTGGCTTGCGTCAGTTTGTTCATGGCTCCCTCCAAGCTATGGAGGTATAATACTTGAGCGCTCAAGCATAATGCAACAAAAAAATAATGAAGACATGCAATCGTCTATTTTCCTGGCTTTTTCACTGCCTTACGAGGGTTCACTTCCCCGGCATCCACGGCTAAATTAGTCATTTTATTTGTCTTCTGAATGCCTACCTCTGTAATAGGCACAATAACGCTAGGCAGTAAGGTAGAGTCATCAGGACCGGCGTTTGCGCCCTGAATGCCAAACTTAAAGTAAATGCTCCAAATACCCTCATGAATGTTCTGCTCCTTTAATAGAAGTGTAACGAGTTCCTTATAGTTGAAAGTGAATACTGTCGGTTCGGCCATTGTTATGTCCCTCCATGAAGAGCAAAGGGAAGCCGCTGAGGATCAGTGTCTGCCATCCGTCTGTGAGTAATGGTTACAGTTTCAGCCAAATTACCCGGTTTATACACCAGTGACTCCCAAGCCCGAGTCGGACAGGCAGGGTACTTAAGATTGGTTTCAAGAATTACCTCATAATTAACCGAAACACCTTCAACCCAATCAGAAGTTGCCTGCCAGAAATCTTTTGGCTTGCCAGCATTTTCCCAGCAAATCCTAAAGATGTCGGAATTGATCGGACCTCTCTCATTGTCACGATCTCCATCATCGTAAAGAACAACGCTGACCTTAAGCCCTAATGCCCGAGCGTATTTAACCATTGTCTCAAGTTTCAAATTCCCAGGGTTATTCAATTTCTGCGATACCGCGCTCTTTGTTACGCTCAGAGTCTCGGCTAAAGCCTTTTGCGAATCAATCTTGTTGTCCAATTGGAAAACAAAATCAGCTCCCACACGATAAATGAAGTCCGAAAGGCTTTTTTCGGTCCAATGGGCATTAGTGTTTTTCACTGAGAGGCCCTCCAGCATGGAAATATCTTTTAATATCTCTTTGAACACTTACGTCACACCTTTTGCTTTCACATACTTTCAGTGAATATTCATCGGTTTCCCATTTCCCTTTCGAGGCATAATTTACCAGAACACATTGGTGATAACGACTATTCATTGGATTTGGATGGCATAAAAACCCATAGAGTCTATGTTTATGGCCACGATGTTTGAACACGAAAATATTCGTATACTTGCCATTAAACTCGCTCTTGTCCCATCTATGGAAATACGCTTTGCGATTTTCGCTCCCATCAAGCCACAAATCAAAGATGGACTGGAACCATCGCTTGTCATTGTCCTTAAATCCATCAAATTCAATTCTAGCCGTTACTTCTTCATTATCTGGAAATATGAGGAACGCCAAACCTCGCCGACAGTCAGGCTTAGGATTGCGATGAAATTCTAATGAGCATTCGACCTTAATGGCCATAGTTATGGTCGGTGCATTTGTCAGTTTAGCCACAGCTAAACTATATGTCAAGAGAAACTATGACCGTTTCCAGCGAGAAACAGCCGCTTTCCTTGCTATTTCAGCCCTCTTCTTAGCCGAAAGTTTCTCGGCCCTCGCCTTCCCTCCCTTCAATCCTCCCAGGCGTCCTAGCGCGACAGCGGCAGGGTTCTTGGTGTGAACATCGACAGGCTCCCTCTTGACGGAGGTTGTCCCGGCAGGCTGGCCGGTGATCGCTTGCAGAATGTCGTGAGCGATAACGTTTAGATCTGTAGATGGTTTCTTTTTCTTCATGCCTCATCATACATGACCGCTTAAGCAGAGACAAGATCAAGGAAATTCAAACTGACCCACTACCCAGGGGCGTCACGGCTTGCGACCAAATAGACCCTATGGTAGGGTACCGACAAGATCTTGGAATCTGAGGGGAGAAAGGAACAATGGCAGAGGAGGAGCAAGGGTTTGTCGTTCGTGATCGGCGGGCAAGCGGAGGAGCCGAGTCTGCTCCGGCCGCATCGTCGCCTTCAAAACAGTCGACTTCCGCCGCTGCCTCGACGGAGCCGGCGCAAGCGCCTCCGGCACCTCCGGTCACGTTTTCGTCGTTTGTCATTTCATTAGGCTCGTCGTCGCTCATGCTCATGGGCGAGCAACTGGACCTGAATCAGGCACCGATACCCGTCAACCTGCCCCAAGCCAAGGAAATCATCGATCTGTTGTCTGTCTTGGAAGACAAGACGAAAGGCAATCTGACTCCTGATGAGCAGACGGTCCTGCGCGACATGCTCTATGCCCTTCGCATGAAGTATGTCACGCTGGCATCACCGAAGTAGTATCCCATCTTTCGGTTCTGCGTGCCGCCGGGTCTCCGGACACGGCGAGTTGTGCGGCAAGCTTTGAGACTGTCTTGTAAGTCGGCTATAGTGAGACAGGCTCCTGTTCCCCTGTGTTCCAAAGGGCGAATGAATGCCAGAACGTAATCATCCCACGGGCGCGTTCGAACCGGTCTCCGGAGGACTTCTTGAGGTGCAGCCCGTGGTGATCGATCGTCGCCGTCCGGCATCTGCCGACCATCCGAAGCAACACGAGCGAAAACCACCCCATCTTCGCCCAGTCTGGATCGTGCTGATCCTCCTGGTCCCCTGCGTCGTCCTCACGCTGTATTACTCACAAGTCGTGGCGCCGGGTTCCGAAGAGAACGGCTCCTTCTTGCCGACGACGAGCTACGCACTCGTGCTCCTCCTGGTCAATTTGGACCTGATCGGCTTCGTGGTGTTGGTGCTGTTGTTGTCCAGGAATCTGATCAAGGCCTATTTTGAACGCCGGCACCGTCTTGTTGGATCAGGATTCCGCACCAAGCTCATCGCGGCCTTTATCGGGTTCTCGTTGATCCCGACGCTGCTCCTGGCATTCGTCGCGAGCGGGCTGGTCAACAAGGCGGTCGATGTCTGGTTCAGTGAGCATATCGAAAAGGTGATGAAAGATTCGTATGAGGTAGCTCGCATGCAGCATGCGGGGCATGTCGCGCTCGCGGTGAACAGCGCGCGGGCGATTTCTCAAGAACTGTTCCGCGAAGACCTGTTGACTCCCGTCCAGCGGGATCTGTTGATCGCCGCAATGGCTCGGAAACGTATCGAATACGGCGTGGCCGGGATCGAAGTGTTTTCGAGCAAGATGGAGACCCTCACCAAGGCGCTTGATGGCGACATTCCGATCGGGGTGTTGAATCTGCCGATCAGTCAGCTGGTCCTACAAGTGATCAACGGCAAGCAGGAGTTTACCTCCGTCCAGGAGGCCCAGACGGGACGGTTAGTGCGCGCCGCCATTCCGGTGGCCTCAGGAAGCCGGCGCGGGGAGATCGAGGGGGTGGTGGTCGTGGAAACCTACGTCCCTGAATCCCTGTTGACCAAGATGGAGGGGATCGGTCGGCAATACACGGCGTATAAACAGATCAAGGCGATGAAAAATCCGATCAAAGCCGGGGCGTACCTGTTTGTGGCCGTCGTGGCGGTGTTGATTCTCTTCAGCGCGACGTGGTTCGGGTTCTATGTGGCGCGCGGCATCACCGTGCCGATTCAACGATTGGCGGAAGCGACCGAAGCCGTCGCGCAGGGTGATCTGTCGGTGCAGATCGATGCCAAGGCAACCGACGAAATCGGGACATTGATCGAGTCGTTCAACCGGATGACGCAGGATCTGCAGGGGAGCAAATCGAAGCTTGAGGAAGCCAACTTGACTCTGCGGAACACCAATGTCGAGTTGGATCGCCGACGTGCCTATATCGAAACAGTCGTCGACACGATCGCCGCCGGCCTGGTTTCGATCGATCGGAGCGGAACGATCACGACCTTCAACCCATCGGCCGAGCGCATTCTTGGGTTGGCCGCCGACCGGTTCAGAGGCCGCCCGGCCAATGAGGTATTCAAGGAGTTCGGCCTCGATTCGTTCCAGACCGCCTATGACCGGATGCTGGCCGATGATCGCGACGCGCTGGATTTGGAAGGACAGTTGGATATCCAAGGGAAGCTGATCACGATTGGGTTGAAAGGTTCCCGCATGCGCGATGAGGCGAACAAGGACTTGGGGTTTGTGTTGGTCTTTGAAGATCTGACGGAGTTGATCAAGGCGCAGAAAGTGGCCGCGTGGCAGGAAGTCGCGAAGCGCGTCGCGCATGAAATCAAGAATCCGCTCACGCCGATTCAACTGTCGGCTCAGCGACTGCGCAAGAAGTTCTTCGAGAAATCTCCCGACTTGGACCGGGTGTTCGACGACGCCACGAATGTCATCATCAACGAAGTCGGGAGCCTGAAGCAGATGCTGGAGGAATTTTCCAAATTCGCCCGCCTGCCTGTCCCGCAAATGACACGGCAATCCCTGCACGACGTGGTGCGAGAAGTGATCACGCTCTATCGCGAGGCGCAGAAGGATATTGAGCTTATCGTGGAGCTGGATGAGGATCTGCCGGCCATCAATTTCGATCGGGAACAACTGAGGCGTGTGTTCGTCAATCTGTTCGACAACGCGGTTCAAGCGATGAATCAAAAAGGTCGACTGTGGGTCGGAACGAAGTATGATACGAAACGCCGTCGCGCGGTCGTCGCCGTGGCGGATGAGGGGCCCGGCATTACGCCGGAGGATCAGGAGCGACTGTTTGTGCCGTATTTTACCCGTAAGAAGACGGGCACCGGATTGGGATTGGCCATCGTTCGCCGGATCATCACGGACCATGAGGGGCAGATCCAAGTCGGAAACAATCATCCGAAGGGCGCCGTATTTACGTTCGATTTGCCGGTGTAGCGTAGACCGGTGAGGAGCATGCGGTAAGAGAGGGGGGGTATGTCGGCATCGATTCTGGTGGTGGACGACGAAGAGGCGATTCGCACGTCCCTGCGAAGCATCCTGGAAGACGAAGGGTATGAGGTGTCGGTAGCCGCCAATGGAGTGGAGGCGTTGAAAATCTATGGGACCGATCCGCCGGATCTCATGATTCTGGACATTTGGATGCCGGAAATGGACGGACTGGAGACGCTGCGCCGGGTGAAAGAATTTGTGCCTACGACACAGGTCATGATGATCTCCGGGCATGGGTCCATCGAAACGGCCGTGAAAGCCATCAAGCTGGGCGCGTATGACTACATCGAGAAGCCGTTGTCGCTGGAGAACGTCACGTTCCGTGTCAAGCAGGCGTTGGAGCAGTTCCGGTTGGCGCAAGAGAACCGGTCGTTGCGGACCAAGGTTCAGCAAAAGTTCGAATTGGTCGGGCAGTCTCCGGCCATGCAGCGGCTACGGGAGCTCATCGAAACGGCCGGCCCTACGAACAGTCGGGTGTTGATCGGGGGCGAGAACGGAACGGGGAAGGAGTTGGTCGCTCGGGCCATTCATATGCACAGCACCAGATCGGACCATCCGTTCGTGGCCGTCAATTGCGCCGCCATCCCTGAGACATTGATCGAGAGCGAATTGTTCGGTCACGAAAAAGGTTCCTTCACCGGAGCCACATCCATGAAGCGCGGTCAGTTCGAGCAGGCCGACGGAGGCACGCTGTTTCTGGACGAAATCGGCGACATGAGCCTCAGTACGCAGGCGAAAGTGTTGCGGGCGTTACAAGAACAGCAGTTCACGCGGGTCGGCGGGACTAAATTGATGAAGGTCGATGTGCGGGTGCTGGCGGCCTCCAACAAAGATCTGGAAACGGAAATCGGCAAGGGACATTTTCGAGAAGATCTGTACTACCGTCTCAATGTGGTCCCGATTGTTGTGCCTCCCTTGCGGGAGCGGAGAGAAGATATTCCGGCGCTTGTGCGGCATTTCATGAAGACGCATGTCGAGGAGCAAGGGTTGCGGATGAAGGAGGTCTCGCCGGAGGCGATGGCCGTATTTCAGCAATACGAATGGCCGGGGAACATCCGGGAGTTGAGGAACTTGATCGAGCGGCTCATGATCATGGTGCCGGGATTTGTGATCGACGCCTCGCAGGCCGCCATGTCGCTGCAGGGCCGAACCGTCGGCGCGGTGCCGGCCGGTAATCAGGCGGCCAACCCATTGCTCACAAAACCCTACGACTCGCTTCGAGATGCCCGGAACGCTTTCGAGAAGGAATACATCAGTCGTAAACTTCGGGAGCATCATTGGAATATTTCACGGACTGCGGAAGATCTCAAAATCGAACGAAGTCACCTCCACCGGAAGATTAAATTGCTTGATGTGGAGATGCGTCCAGAAAGTTGAGGATCGCAGCGACAGGATCAACGCGCGGCGCATGTGGGGCAGACGAAATCCTGAAACTTCGTCCGGGGATGGCTCCGTACATACTCGTCGAGCGCGGCGTCGGACATATGCGCGGGATGGGATTTCTTGCACGACGGGCAGACAGGGATCAATTGCTGTAGCGTCGCCATGTCGCGCAAAGTACGATCGAGTTCGCTGATGACTTGTGTCAGTTCTTGTTCCCAGTGATTGCGTTCCTCCGTTTCCCGTTTGAGCTTGAGCGTCGCCTTGACTCTCGCCAGGAGTTCCACCCGTTCCACCGGTTTTCTAATATAGTCGGTTGCCCCGGCGTCGAAGGCGGCTTGCAAGAAGTCCCTTTGGTCCTTCGCCGTCACGATGATGATCGGAATCCCCGCAAATGCATCGATGGCTTTGATGCGACGACAGGCTTCGACCCCGTCCATGTCCGGCATCTTGATATCCATTAAAACGAGATCCGTCTTGACGCCGGTTTTGCCTGCATGATCAAGGTCCAAATGGGTGAAGACATCGCGAGCGGAGGAGACGGTGATCAAGTCCCGATACCCCGCAGTCTTCAACATGTGAAAGAGCAACAGCCGTTCATCGGGAGAGTCATCGACTATTAAGATCGCCACCAACCACTCCTTAGTCGGTTCGGTTGCCGGAAGATTGCGGAGATGTGACAAGTCTAGTATAGGGTGTATTACCAGCGCGGCAAGGAAAAAGCAGAAGGTCGGGGGGGCAATGGGAGTCTTGTCGAGTGGCCTCAGCCTGCCGCGTTGACCTCTGTCGGACCCTCCGCTAAGATGCGCCCGAGCCTATGCAAGGCTGAGTTTCAGTCTAACCTCAACCGTAGCCTTTCTGGACATCCATTCATGACGACCTATCGTGATGCCGGTGTGGATATCGATGCAGGCGATGAGTTCGTCGATCGCATCAAGCCGCTTGTTCGATCGACCTTTCGCCCCGAGGTTCTGACCGACTTAGGAGGCTTTGGCGGCCTCTTTGGTTTTCACGCCGGCAAATATAAGGAACCGGTGCTCGTATCCGGAACCGACGGGGTGGGGACCAAATTAAAGATCGCGTTCATGATGGACAAACACGACACCGTCGGGATCGATCTGGTGGCGATGTGTGTGAATGATATCGCCGTGAGCGGGGCGGAACCGCTGTTTTTCCTCGACTATTTCGCCACCGGAAAGTTATCCGTCTCGAAGGCTCAAGAAGTGGTGGCCGGTATTGCCGAAGGCTGCCGTCAAGCCGGCTGCGCGCTGATCGGGGGTGAAACCGCTGAAATGCCGTCATTCTATCCTGAGGGGGAGTACGATCTGGCTGGTTTCGCCGTCGGCGCGGTCGATCGCCCAAAGATGATCGATGGTCGGCACATCGTGCCGGGGGATGTAGTCATCGGCATGGCTGCATCGGGGCTTCATAGCAACGGCTACTCACTGGCCAGGCGGGTGCTGTTCGAGCAAGCCAAGCTGACGGTTGCCAGCCGTCTTTCTGAGCTTGAGGGGTCCGTCGGCGAGGTTCTCCTGACACCCACCAGAATTTATGCGAAGCAGATTTTGGCGCTCGTCGAACAATTTCCGATCAAAGGCATCGCCCACATTACCGGAGGGGGGATTACGGAAAATTTACCGCGCGTGTTTCCAAAGGGCGTGCGGGCGAAGATCGCTCGGACGGCCTGGTCGGCACCGCCGATCTTCGACGTCATGAGCCGGTTAGGACGGATCGAGCGTGAAGAGATGTATCGGGTGTTCAACATGGGCGTTGGGTTGATTCTCGTGGTCCCGCCCGATGCAGTCTCAGGAGTATTGGCTCGCGCCGCGGCGCTGGGAGACCGAGGCTGGCCGATCGGCGAAATCGTTTCCTCCACGGGGGAGGAGCCGGAGGTCGAGTATGTCGACTAGCCGAACGACTCCGTTGCGGGTGGCGGTATTGGCGTCCGGACGAGGCTCAAATCTACAGTCCGTCATCGATGCGATCGAAGCAGGGCAGGTGCAAGCGCGGATTGTCGCCGTCATCAGCAATAAGAAAGACGCGGTTGCATTGGAACGGGCGCGGAAGCACAGGCTGGCCGATATTTTCGTCGATCCGAAACCCTTTGCCGGACGACCGGATAGTCGTGAAGCGTACGATCGGTCACTATTGGAAATACTTCAACAACATGATGTCGAACTCGTCTTGCTCGCCGGTTACATGAAAATCGTCACGGCAGTGCTGGTCAATGCCTATGCCAACCGCATGATGAACATTCATCCCTCCCTGCTGCCGTCCTTTCCTGGATTGGACGTGCAGAAGAAGGCCATTGATTGGGGCTGCAAGTTGGCCGGATGTACGGTGCATTTTGTGACAGAAGGCGTGGATGAAGGGCCGATCATCATCCAAGCAGCTGTGCCGGTTCTGGACGATGACACACCCGAAACACTCGCCGCCAGAATCCTTATGCAAGAACACAAAATCTATCCCCGCGCTGTACAACTGTTTGCGGAACGACGACTTCGTGTCGACGGCCGTCGTGTGTTGATTGACGCTGCAAAGCCGGACGGCGAGGCGATCATCAGCGCAACATAGAACAACGCTGTTTTTTATAGGGTGGCGCTCTCGTTTGGTTTCAAGACTTCCCCAAGGCCTCTAAAAATCTATGTTCGAATATATCTTTTGCTGGTAAAGCAGTGTGGTAGGGAAGTGCTCAGCTTGGGTGAATGAGCTTATCACAGAGGCGATCCAGCAAAAGGGTGCCTTGATATACGGCCTGCCGTACCCCTGCATGGTGCAACAAAAAGATTGAGTCAGGATCAACTGGGGAACAGGAATCTGGTCTGCCCCTTCGGCTAAGGCTTTGTCCGCAGAGATAATAAGAGGAAGGAGCGAGGAGGGATCAGAAATAGGAAGAAAGCCCGGCATTGTATACTCCTTCAACACTGAGCAGCGATGGCCTGCACCGTCAATGGCGCATTGCCCTCTGTTCGATTGTTCACCAACACATAGATTCGTCGATTCTCACGAACTGCCTGCTTGATGAGATGCACAGTCTCATTCCGCATCCGAGGCAATACTTCCACGATCTTATTGTAGGGTGCCGCTCGTTTTACTGCTGCTTCGTGACTTATGTTGAGCGGCGTGAGTAGACGGATTACGGTGAACGGTGCTGTGAAACGTTCTTCCATCCGCATGTGCTGTTGCTGCAACGGTGGCATGTAGGACCAGTGATTGTAGACATGTCCCACGCCGTGACTCTCTAAGACCTTCCGGTAGCCCGGCCCGAGCAAGCCTGCATGGCGGATTTCGACCGCATATCGAAAATCATTCGGCAGCTGACCGAAGAACCGATCCAACCGTGAGCAGAACTCGTCGGTGGTCAGGCTGTGCCTTTGAAACTCAAAGATGAACGGCCCCAGGTGCGGCTCGAATTTGGCTTCACGGTATGGTGCCAGAACCAGATCGGTGAATAGCTTGGCGTCGAGAAAACGGAGATTTGGCTGTCCGGCCTTGATGCCGTAGCGAACGTGACTCGCAAAACCAGGAATGGTGATTTCCTCCCAGACCTTGAAACACATCTCGAAGTCTTCGGGAATCTGCTTGAGATAGTGGCTCAGTTGGTTCGTCGTGGGAGGGCGGTAGAAGGCGGAATCGTTGCCGACCGTGCGAAAGAGCGGTTCGCCGTTGTAGAGATATTGACAATACTCTCCTAGACATTCCCTCGCAAAAGTCGTCTTGGCGTACTGCCGCTGATAAATCTGACCTTGCCAGCCCTCATAGGTCCATGTGGATGTGCCGAATCGAATCAAGGGCGAGAGAGGCATGGGTCGCGATTGTACTGGAGAAGGACCTGATGAAACCAGCGTTCTCCTATCTGAGGTCCAACTGAACCTATGCTCTCACCACTCTTTGAACGTAAACGGGCAGGGTGATCATTCCTTGCCCGTCGTACAGTCCATGAACGTAGATATGTGTACCCTATTTGACTTCAGTCAGGTGGGTGAGGGCAGTTTCGGCATGCTGCGTGGCGACGTCGGCGTGGCCCGCCTTGCCATGTTCAATGGCTTCGTTCAGGTGCGTAATCGCTTCGTTCAAATGGGGGTTTTTGCCTCCCCTCTCGGCATAGTTCCGCGACTTTTCCGCATGGGTCACAAGCGCATCGGCATGACCCTGCTTGCCATGATCCACTGCTTCCTTCGCGTGCGCGACGGCGTCCTTCACGTTACCGGCTGGGGATGGCTGAGCGTTCAACATAGGCACACCAGCGAACGTTGCGAGCGCAACTATAACGATACCGCGGTAGAGTGTACTGGTCATCTTTGCCTCCCTTGTGGTTAGAATTGACTGTCTGACAGAAACACACTAATTAAACGCGCCTCGTCGTGGTTCACTTCTTTGTGGTCACTGGAGCGAGACTGTGAGTGAGGATGGTGTTTGGTGGAGGGCAGGGGAGTTGAACCCCCGACCCCTACGTTGCGAACGTAGTGCTCTCCCAACTGAGCTAGCCCCCCACCCGTGGAACATCGGGACCGCGACCTCTGAATCCCGCAGGGTTTGCTGCACATGAGCGTGCAGTCCTGTTGCTGCGGTCGAAGAACGGGGAGGAATATAGAGTCGCGTTTCCCGTGGTGCATTATACACAACCCGTTACTGAGTCTCCACCAGTACTTGATCGCGCAAGAACGAATAATGACATCCCCATAGAGGGGCATTTCGGTACGCCTCCGATTTCTTGAACATGGTTATGGAGATATGGGATCTGGGTTGGTTGCTGAGGTCGCTTGCGCTATTCTTCAGCGATAGATAACGACCACACGTTTGAGGAAGTGTTCCAGCTGTGCGATCTGCTGTTCGATCGTTGAGCCATCCTCTAGTTTTGCCGCGCGTTCCATCGCGTCTCCGATTTCAGTAATTCGATCGAACCCGAATCCGCCTCCATCGCCTTTCATCCGATGGCCTAGAGTCTGAACGGTCCTGAAGTCTTGCGTGCTCAGCGCGTTTCGAAGGGTCCGGACATCCTTCATCCGGTTTTCCAAGAAGGTCGGGACAATATTTTCCAAGTCACGACTAATTTCCACCGCGAGTTGGCCTGTTGGTTCGGGCTGTGAGCCGTGCATCGCTAGACGATGTGCTCCTTGTAGGCTCGAAGCACTTCCAGTAACGTGGATTTCTTTACAGGCTTTGTGAGATGCGCGTTGCAGCCTGCGTCAAAGATGCGGGCCCCTTCTTCCTTGAGAGCCAATGCGGTGAGGGCGATGATCGGCGTGGGAGGGAGGTCATGATCCCGTTCCCATGAGCGGATGGCCTTTGTCGCGGCATAGCCATCCATCACGGGCATTTGCACATCCATCAGGATGACGTCGTAATGAGCGGATTTGAATTTATCCAGCGCGATGGCGCCATGTTCAGCCACGTCGAGGAAATAGTCGGTCGGCGTTAAGTATGCTCGGACGAGCAGTTGGTTGTCCGGGGAATCTTCAACCAACAATACGCGCAAGGGCCGTGTCGAAGCCGTCGACGGTGGCGCTGTGACTTCACCCGTCGGCGGCATTCCTTTTGTTCGGCCGAGGGCGATCCCGATTGTTTGGGAGAGGTCGGACCGTCGGATGGGTTTAATCAGATACCCACCGAGCCCGAGATCATACGTCCGTGCGATATCGTCCGCCCAATGATGAGAAGTCAGCATGATGACGGTCGGGCAAGGTCCGTTGGGTTGGGACTTCAGCTGTTCCACAACATGAAAGCCGCTCATCTCAGGCATGCGGCAGTCGAGGAGCAAGAGCTCGTATGCCTGTCCTCGTTCGAATGCACTGCGGATCTCGTCCAACGCGGTCATCCCGTCGCTCGCTTCCGTAACCTGAGCTCCCCAGCCATTCAGGAGTTCACGGAGGATGAGCCGGTTGGTGGGATGGTCGTCCGCGACCAGAACTCTGATTCCCGCAAGATGAATCGGCGGTGCCGATTGCTGATGGGGTGGTTCTGTCTGAGTCTGAAAGAGGACGGAACAGTGGAAGGTGCTTCCCGCTCCCACAATACTGTCGGCCCAGATCCGTCCGTTCATATGTTCGGCAAGGCGTTTGGTGATTGCGAGGCCGAGGCCCGTCCCTCCGTACTGCCTGGTCGTTGACGCATGGGCTTGCGTGAAATTGTCGAAGATCGAGACAAGTTTGTCGGATGGGATTCCGATTCCGGTGTCGGTTATGGAAAACCGAACAGCACCCGTCGTGTTCCGAGCGGAATCGTTGGTGACATGAACGACAACGGAGCCGCTCTCGGTAAATTTAAGGGCGTTACCGATAAGATTGATCAATATCTGCGTCAGCCGCGTCGGGTCACCGACTAAATGACACGGCACATTCCGATCCACATGACAGGCAAGCTCCAACCCCTTCTCGTTGGCTCGCATCGCCAATATATCGATGGCCTTGTCGATCACGTCGTGTAGGTCGAATCGAATGGACTCCAACTCCAGACGGCCGGCTTCGACTTTCGAGAGATCTAAAATATCGTTGATCAGATTCAAGAGTGTGCCACCGGCGCGTCGGAAGATCCGTAGGTACTTCCGTTGGTCCGGTGTGAGCGGGGTATCCCAGAGGAGATCAGCCATGCCGACGATGGCATTCATGGGAGTGCGGATCTCATGACTCATGCCGGCGAGGAAGTCACTCTTGGCGCGATTGGCCACTTCGGCGGCTTCCTTGGCGACCCGGAGGGCTTGTTCGACTTCCCGCCGTTCAGCTGCTTCCAACGCAAGAGACGCCATGGTTGAGAGGAGGGTGACGAGATGTTCCTCATGTCGACTCCACCGCCGAGGTGCGCCGATGGACTCGGCGCAGAGTGCGCCTACGAGTTTCCCATTGTGTCTGATCGGTGCGCTCAGCATGGCCTCGACACGGAAGCGGGACAGGTACACCGGCGCCGGTTTCTTGAACCGTGGATCGTGGGACACATCGCGAACCGCAATGGCGCGATGTGAGCGCGCCAGCGACCGGAGATAGGCAGGACAGTGTGAGAATTGAAGCGGGAGGGTTGGGCCGGAATGGTGCCGTCCGGATGCGCACACGTCGATCAGTTCAATGGCAGCGCGTTCTTTGGTAAGCAGCCAGACGCTGGCGCGTTTCACGTGCAACAACCTGCAGCACGCCTCTGAAATGGCGTGAAAGACACGGGAACTGTCGCCGCTGTTCAACGCGTCACTCTGTGCTAGCTTGCGGAGTGCATCATGGTACTGTTTGACCAGTGTGGTCGCACGCCGCTCGCGTGAGGGGGGTATTCGTGTGGAGGGTTTCCGTTCACGGGAACTGGAGGTTCGTTTGATTGTGGAAGGAGGACGCCGAGCGGAGTTCATGGCTGCCGCGACTGGTTCTTGATATTCTCCACCTGTGTGGCGTGGCATGGGGGTGTGAACGTCCAGCGAATAGTCGGGCGGTCTCTAGTCATCCTGTGAGTCTTGGACCAGCGACAGAATACTGGCCGACTTGGTCCGATTGCGCCCCTCTTGTTTCGCTTGATAGAGGGCCTGATCTGCGGCCCTGATGAGATCGGTAGGAGACGAGTTTCTGCTCGGGACCATGCAGGCATACCCGACGCTGATCGTCACGAGTTCCCCGTCTGTGTGTTTCATGCCGAGGGATTCAATCCGGCGACGCAGGCTTTCCGCGACCTGTGCCGTGCCGTCGATGCCGGTGCCGGGCAGGACCGTGACAAATTCATCCCCGCCATAGCGCGCAACCAAATCGCCGGGCCGATTCACGGAGCTGGAAATCGCCGAAGCGACCTGTTTGAGACATTCATCGCCGGCGGTGTGGCCCTTGGCGTCGTTATACGTCTTAAATCGGTCTATATCGAACATGATCAGCGACACCGGCGTCGATTCGCGCACCGCTCTCCTCCATTCCTGATCCAGAAAGTCATCGAACTGGCGTCGATTGGTGATACCCGTCAATCCGTCCAAGCAGGAGAGACGGAGCAACATCTGATTGGCTTCTTGGAGTTGACGCATGACTTCGAGGAGTTCCTGCTCACGCGCGCGGCGGCGGTCGATTTCGTGGACCAACCTGAGCACCGACCGTACTCTGGTGAGGAGCTCAACCTTGTTGACTGGTTTGGCGACGTAATCCATGGCTCCGGCGGCAAACGCGAGCTGAAGATCCACCGGATCGGTCTTGACGGTCACCATGATAATCGGGGTATCGCGGAACCGGTCGGCGGCTTTGATCTGGCGACAGGCTTCGATGCCGTTCATCTGCGGCATCAATATGTCCATGAGGATCAGATCGACTCGCCCACCGCTTTGCTTCCCTCCGTCCAAGCCGAGATGTTTAAATGCGGCGGCGGCGGAATCCGCCGTCAGGATGTTTTCATAACCGGCCGCCGACAGAATGGCCTGCAACAGGAGCCGATCGTCTGCGGAATCATCAACGATGAGAATGCTCATAAATTCACACGGTCTTCAGGATGGAAACTTTTGAAATCGTAACAGCTAGTCTTGATAAACACTAGGATAAAGCTTTTTGAGGCAGGGTTGGCAGAGGCCGTGGCTAAACTCTGCTTCGGAATGTTCGCCGAGATACTCTTCGAGTTGTTGCCAGAATCCACCGTCATTGCGGATTTTCTTGCAGGAGGCGCAGATCGGAATCAATCCGCGAAGCACCTTGACTTCGCTGAGCGCGCGTTGGAGTTCCTCGTTGGCGCGGCGAAGCTCCATTTCCCGTTCCTTGCGGCAATCCATCTCGTGCTTCAATGTGAGCGCCGAGGACACGCGGGCAAGCAACTCCACCCCGCTCACGGGTTTATTGATGTAATCCATCGCGCCGGCAGTGAAGGCTTCCTTGAGGCTATTGAGGTCATTCTTCGCGGTCACCATGATGATCGGAATGTCTCGAAGATGCTGCTGCTGTTTGATATGTCGGCACGCGCCCACGCCATCGATGTCGGGCATGAGGACATCCATCAGAATCAAGTCGATCTTGACTGATGTCGGTGGACCGTCAAGGTTTAAAGCCGTAAACGCCGCTCGGGCCGAATCAACCGTGACGATCTCATCATGACCGGCCTTTGTCAGAATAGACCGCAGTAAGAGATGCTGGTCGGGAGAGTCATCGACGATGAGGATCGCCATACCACTCCTTAACGGCTAAGAGTAGACGAAACTAAAGCACCCCTGGAATAGGATTCGGTACGGCAAACCACTACCAATAGAAGTGATCAGGAGAGCTTGCTTTTCACCAGATCACTGACTTGTTTGCCGTCGACGGACTGCCCGGCGAGGCGGGCCATCACAGCCTTCATGACTGTTCCCATATCTTTGAGGGTGTGTGATCCGGTCTCCGCGACAGCTGATGCGACAATGGCTTCGAGCTCTTGGGGTGAAAGCGGTTTGGGGAGGTAGGCCTCGATGATTTCGATTTCCTTCCGTTCTTTGGCCGCCAGTTCAATCCGTTGAGCTTTTTCAAATTGTTCGACGGATTCCCGACGTTGTTTGACGAGCGTCGTCATCACGCGGCTCATTTCAGCATCATCCAGGTCCCGCTTCAGCTCCACTTCTTTGTTCAGGACGGCGGCTTTGATCATACGGATGACATCCATGCGAAGTTGATCGCGTGATTTCATCGCAAGTTTGAGGTCTTCAGTTAAGCGATCCGACAGCGACATGGGCGGCCTCATGGATGGGTGATTGAGCTGGATTGCGAAGCATACCCTCTTGGTTTCAGTGAGTCAACGAGATGGCCGGGAATGGTGGTCGGACGAAGGGATGGTATGATATGGATCTGAATCGTATGACGATCATAACGAAGGGGCGGGGGTATGTATGCCGGAAAAGGCGATATGGATGACGGGGCTTAAGAAGGGGGTGAGTGTTGCGGGCATAGGGGTCCTGCTGTTCGCGATGGGAGGTTGCGCCGGCGAAGCGCCAAAGCCTACGCCCACGGTGACGCCGGACCAGGTTCGAAGCAATGCCGATAAAGCATTTAAAAATCTGAGACAGGAGCAGAAGCATCGCACAGGAGGTTTTGAAGAGGAGCCTTATTGATGGGCGTTGGTCGCTCGGCGTGAGAGTCGTCGCAGAGGTTTCAACAGCGGCAATTCCCAGAGTAAACGGTGGTGGGCTTGGCGCTCCACATGACGAGGCTCGTGAAACGTGCGAAGAAGCATCGTCGAGACGATCAAGCGCAAGACACCGGAGAGAAAGAAGATAAACGGGAGATTGGAGACGGGCTCCAGCGTCAAGGTCCCAGCCTGCAGCCTGTTTGGCAACGTGTCGATTAATACGCTTCCGACCACGGTTCCCATGGCCCACCCAATGCCGTTCACGATGCTCGCAACGGCGACAGCCTTCCCGCGATCCGTAGGCTGCACCGCGTCGAAGACGTAGTTATTCAGTCCAAGCCCAAGTCCCGCCCAGACCACGCCGCCGAAGAAATTGACGATGACAAGAAACGGCCACGCAGTCCCGAACAGGTACAACATCGGCAGGAATGCCACGAGTAGCCCCGTGAAGGTGAGCAACGCCTTATTCCCGAAGCGATCGCCGAATTGCCCCCAGGCCGGCAAGGTCAGAAACTGGCCGATGATGCCGGCGGCCAGCCAGGTTCCATATTGCCAGTGCGCGAGATGCAGGTCCTGAAGCAAATAAATGACGAAGAAGGGACCGGCAACCAGCACAGCCGAATGCATGAGGCCAGAAAACAGGAGGAAGTGGCGAAAGTTTTCAGACGTGCCGGTACGGAGAAAGACCAGAAAGCCCGTCGGATTGCCGCTCGGCTCATGAGCAGGTAAATCGCTCACCTTCATCAGGAGGCGCGCCGACGCGCTACGGCAGAGCCCGGCTATGAGAAACATGACAGCAAAGCCGACCCAAAGGAGTTGCCGTTGTTCGAAGAAGCTCAACAGGGCTCCGGCCAGACAGAGTGCGAGAAAACTGGTCAGTGCAATTGTCCGTGATCGTCTGGCGAAGTAGGCACCCCGTTCGTTGGGCTCAAGCAAATCGATGATGAGGCTGTTCCATGCGGGGGCGGTGAAATGCGTGAAGGTGAAATACACGGCGACGGCTGCGATGAGCAGCCATGGCCCCTGGTCGGGCCAGAGCAAGGGTAGCGCAAGAATAGGGATCCAAGAGAGGGATTGTCCGATGATGCCCCACACGACTTGAGAGGCCAGGCTGGGGAACCAGTGGGCGACTTTGACGGAAACCAACTGAGCCCATGTGCCTAAGAGTTGAGGAATGGCCGAAAGAATGCTCAACTGAAACGGTGTCGCGTGGAGCAGGAGGGCAAAGGCCGAGAGATACTGCTCTCCTCCGCCTTGGGCGATGGCCTGGAAGAGTCCATCTCGAATACCGAAACGCCGACCGGATTCGTGCGGTCCTCTTGGAGCGGGATCGTTGTGAGAGGTGTGTCCTGCCGAATGTGATGACGCTGGTTGAGCGGTCATAATAATAGGAAGCAAGAGCACTCTACCATAGAACCGATCCGGCACAAGGATTCATCGGATGATGGCCGGCAGTCATTGACCCCCATGGCGTGCCTCAGTACGATAAATTTCATGGTGCAGGACGCGCCGGTCACAAAATGGTCTCGAGGTTGGTTCGCCGTTGGTGTGGTATGCGTCGCCCTGTTTCAAGAGCAGGCAGGGACCGCCAAGGACCTGCTGCCTCCGAAAGCGCAAGAATCCACGGAGATTGAATCTATCCAAAGCCCCTCCTTCGACGATCAAGAAAAAGGCGTTCCGCAGTCGCTTTTTACTTGGATCAAGATGACGAAAGGGTTTGAAGTAGAATGGGATACGTTCGGACGGAAAGGGTGGTATACACAGGATCCGCGGCTGAAACCGACAGGATGGGATTCGATATTCGCGCCGGAGATTCCAGCGATCTATATTGTTTTTGAAGTAGCGCCCTTGGAGGATCCGGCACAATTTGCGGTGCAATGGTATTTGGAGGAACCGGGCGGCCGATTGAGTGAGAAACCGTTAGGGAAAGACGTATTGGAGGTGCCAGGGCATGAACGATATGGGTATCTTGAGTTGAAACGACCAGGCGCGCGATGGATTGTGGGCAATTATGTGGCGAAGATCTATATTACGCCGTTGGGCCAACAACCGTTTCACGCTGGAAACCACGTCGGCGTGATGCGTTTTACCATTGCAGACAGTGTTCCTGCCCGGTCTCCTGAACAGAAGTCGATCAAGTAGAGTTTTTAGAGAAAGGATACTCATGGGAGAGCGTGTGAAGATCACAGATCCGGAAAAACTAGCCTTGCTCTATGAACGGTTTCGTGATGTTTGTTTGGTTGAAAAAGAAGTGTGGAAAGAAATCTTCATGCCACGGGAGGTGACCGGGGGGCCGGTCAGAACGAACATTCAGGTTCGGTATGACGTCGAGATTAACGATCCCGACATTGAACGTGCCATTGAGGCCAACATCAGTCGGGGGAGTGCGATGTTGGGCGCGGCCATTGAGGAGTACCGCGCCCACATTGTGTTTTTTAAGAAACAGGATTAAAGCCGCTCCAGCGCCGCGATCCGTACCTCAAGCGGCGGGTGCGTCGAGAATAAGCTCATGAATCCACCGCTGTTGCCTGAGATCTTCATCGTTGCGAGGGCGTCTTGCGTGGAGTATTGGAATTGAGCACGATTCACCCATCGATCAATCGATCGGAGCGCGCCGATCATTGAGTCTTTCCCGTACACCTTGGCGGCAAAGGCATCGGCTCCGAATTCTCGCCGACGCGAAAACCAACTGATGACGACGGAGGCCAGGATGCTGACGACGATCTGGAGGACCAATGACAGGCCAAAACCTAAAGCTGCCTGGTCCCGCTCCGCGAAGAAACGCCGTACCCACATGGCGATGTAATACACAAAGGTATTCATCAGCCCGGCTAGGACGGTCGTAGCGAACATGTCGCCGTTGTAGACGTGGCCCATTTCATGAGCCAACACAGCCTTCACCTCATCTTCCTTGAGGTTCTCCAGTAATCCGGTTGATACCGCCACCATTGAATTGTTCTTGCTGGGTCCCGTCGCGAAGGCATTGGGATCGGGAGAATCATAGACCCATACCTCGGGCATGGTGATATTCAAACGTTGAGCGATTTCCCGCACGGAACCATACACGACCTGTTCGGCATGAGAGCGAGGTTGGGTGATCTGCTGGCAGTCGAGCATGGCGCGCGCCATTTGCTTGGAGAATGCCAAACTGATGAATGCCCCGCCGAACCCAAACATGGCAGCCCATACCAACGATGTCAGATCGACGGAACCGCGGACATCGATTCCGAACATCGGTAAGATCACGTTGATGACGATGGGGACGGTGATCGACAGCGTCACCATGATGAGAATATTTGCGATCAGCAGCAGACCTATGCCTTTAAGCCACTTCATCATGAGCCTCCTTGGAAACAAACGGTTGCCTCATGTAAGGCAACGAGCTGAATTGCATGATTATACACAAATCCATTGCCGGCGACACAGTGCCCGTCATATGGGGCATAGGGCTATGAGTAAGACCTCATTGTTCAAAGTCAAGGTGTGTGAAGTCTCTGGAAGCGCGAGGAGAACGTTGACCGTCTCCCGACGTTCCTGTTAGAAAGCCACTATCATGAGCGTGTGTGCAAGATGCTCCGGACACTAGTGATCGTGAGTTGGTTGACCCTCGTACTTCCGTTGGGTGGACTAGCTGCGGAGACATTCGTGCCAGGCCCGCCGATCGTGGTCTCCATTTCCCCTGATGGAGTCCAACGGGCTACCATCATTCTCGACAGGTATTCCTACTCACCGAACCATCTGGTCGTGGAGAGCGGGAAGCCGGTTGAGTTGACCTTGACGAGTCGTACGACAATCATACCCCATAATTTCGTCATGCAAGAGTTGTCGGCCGACCTTTCGATCGAACAGGACGTTGGCGCAGGGAAAACTGTCATAGCGAAACTCCTTCCGACTCAGCCTGGGCTCTTTCCCTTCTATTGTGACAAGCGGCTGTGGCCCATGGCCGGTCATCGAGATAAGGGAATGGAAGGGCGATTGGAAGTCAGGTAATGGATCTCTCTACGACAACCGTATCCTCCAAGCACGAGCTGCTTGGTGACCTGCTCAAGCAAGTTTCCCGCCTGTTTTACACCACGTTGGTCGTCGTGCCGGCGAATGTTCGTGATCAGGTAGGATTGGCCTATCTCTTTGCCCGGGCCGCCGATACGATCGCCGATACGGAACTGATTGACCGATCGTGTCGTCTAGGTTTTCTTAACCGCTTCAGAGCGCAATTTCTTGGTGAGCAGCCAGACTGGGCTCAGATCCGTACGATTCAGCAGGCGGTGGGACCGCTCCAACAAGTGTCGGCTGAACGAACCCTGCTCGAACGGTTGGACGAGTGTTTCCGACTTTCGCTCACCTGTTCGCCGGATGATCGACGTAGGATTCAGCGGGTGATGACGACCTTGACGCAAGGAATGGAGATGGACCTGAGCACGTTTCCCGGGACCTCCGTGGCGGATCTCACCGCGCTCAAGACCTTTGATGAGCTGGACCGTTACACCTACTATGTGGCTGGATGTGTCGGTGAGTTCTGGACCGGTCTGATGTGTGCGCATCGCAAGGCGCTGGCCGACTGGGATATTCAGCGGATGTCGGAAGTCGGAGTGCGATTCGGCAAGGGGCTACAACTGACGAATATTGTCAAGGACATTGCCCACGATCTGCGGAAGGGGCGTTGTTATATTCCGGAAATGATGCTTGATGAAGCCGGGCTGAAGCCGCAGGATTTGTTGCAGCCGACCAATCTTCCTCGCTTCAAACCGGTGCTCCGCACGCTCGTTCGTTCGGCGGTCGAGCACCTGGATCAGGGCTGGCTCTATACGATGGCAATCCCGCGTTACGAAACTCGGTTACGGCTGGCGTGTATGTGGCCGATTCTCTCTGCCGGAGAATCACTCAAGCTCGTCCTGAATTCCCCCGATCTGTTGAACCCCGCCGTGAAAGTCAAAATCCCGCGCAGCAAGGTGTATCAGATCGTGGGAATGACGACGGGCACCGCTGCGTGCGGATATGCGGGAACTGCCTATTGGGGGCATTTACGCAAGCAGATCGTATGACGATCAGCAGGTCTTTCTCCTACCCTGTTTTCTTCTGCGGCTCCAAGAGCTTGTCACCTTTCTTGAAGACCGCGTAAATCGCCTGTGACGGGCAGGCATCCAGACAGAGCCGGCAGCTTTCAAGGCAGCGCGATGGGTCGAACTTATAGGGAGGCGTGGAGAGCCAGGCGCTGGTGGGACAAATCGGCACACAGACGGCCTGATGCGTACAGCGGTCAGGGTGGCGGACGAGGTGATCACGAATGACCAACATAGGTTTGACTCCTTCAAAGAGGCCTTGAGAGAAGATCTCGAACATATTTTTCTTCGGTAGGCTGCTCACTTCCATTCCTTCACGAGTTCTTTGAGCCGACTTTTGAGCTCGGGAATCTGTTCGAGATTGTTCTGAATCGCGCCGATGATTTTTTCCAGTCGAGCCGAGCGAAGCGTTTCCTTATCCTTCTTCGCCAGGCGGTCATACTCTTCATACGCTGCGTGGTGTTTGGCCTCCAGATGTTTCCGGGCATCGAGCAGGGCTTGGCCCAACTCCCACGGCTCCGGTGCCGGGAGGGGAGCAACCGTAAACGAACCATCGGTAAACACGATCACCGAGGCACCAGGCTTGCCGGTCACGGGGACCACGGCTTCAATCGTTTTATGTTCGCAGGATTTCCAGTCGAGTGTGAGCCCAGGAAATTGTTTGGTGAAGGCCACCTTTTCCATGTTGGCCTTCCATTTGTCTTCGGTTGGCATGGATGTATCGCGGTATCGAAGGGAAGCCTTACGGTCTCTTGAGCGGCATCAGCTGTTCGGGAACCGGCTGGTCGGGCATGAGCAATCGGGTGACAACCTCTCCTTGCAGGATGTGCCGCTCCATAATCTCCGTCACGTCGGCCTCGGTTCCGACCCAGTACCACACTCCTTCAGGATAGACCACCACACTGGGGCCCAGCTCGCAATGGTCGAGGCAGCCGGCTTTATTGGCGCGAACAAGACCTTTGAGATTCAACCGCTTCGTTTCATTCTTGAAGTGCGCATGAAGTTTTTCCGAACCCAAGTTCGCACAACAGCCGCGAGGATCGTCTTTCGGGCGCTGATTCGTACAGACAAAGATGTGTCGTTGAAATGGTGGCATGGGGTTAGGCAGCTATACCGGCATCGTCAGGGTATTGAGCCGTTCCATCAATAGCGTCACGTCATAACCGCTTAAGAACGGAGATTGTCGCTGGGTCGCGCTCAACAGGGTCAGGATTTCCTGGAGCCGCAACGACGCGCGTCGAAACTCACCGCCCTTCGCGAGTTCCGATATGTGGCCAGCGCGTAACTTATCGAACTCAGCGCAGATATCCCGAAAATCCCGTTGTAAGTTTTTGTGCATCGAACAGGGAGCGCAATACCATTTCGGACTTTGATCCGACGACGGCGACAGACGATCATAGGGGCGGCCGAAAAAATCTTTTCCCAGTGAAAGCTTCGTCAGCGGGCCGTTGCCGGCTCCGCAGGCCTGACAGGATTCGTTCCAGGACTCCATCATCACCTCAATCGTCGATACAGAACGGCTCATCTTACAACAGGCTTTTCCAGACTGTCCACGGGCAGATGGTGTGGCGATCAACCCGATCATTCTGGGTATCATGGTCTATCGAGGTATAATGCAGGAGTAGGCATACAGCACCCATCGTCGGAAGGGGGGAATCTTTTATGGTGGTCGGTGTCCCGAGGGAAATCAAAGATCATGAGTATCGTGTCAGTCTGACGCCGGAGGGTGCAGCCATCCTCCGGCAGAGCGGGCATGAGGTCTGGCTCGAACCATTCGCCGGGCAGGGCAGTGGATTTAGCGATGACGAGTACCGTAAGGCCGGCGCCTCGGTTGCCGGCTCGAAAGATGAGGTATTCAAGAGAGCGGATTTGATTGTGAAGGTTAAAGAGCCGTTGCTTTCCGAGTGCCATCTGTTCCGTCCGGGCCAGGTCCTGTTCACCTATTTGCATCTCGCCTCACTGGTGGATGTGACCAAAGAGCTCCTGCGTAGGAAGGTCACGGCGGTTGCGTATGAAACGACTGAGTTGAAGGACGGTAGTCTTCCGATGCTCAAGCCCATGAGTGAAATCGCCGGGCGGATGTCGGTGCAGATCGGAGCCCAATATCTGGAAAAAATCCACGGGGGACGGGGTGTATTGTTGGGAGGGGTTCCGGGGACCGAACCGGGCAAGGTCGTGGTGCTAGGCGCTGGGGTCGTGGGGAGCTCGGCGACTCGCATTGCGGTCGGGATGGGAGCCCAGGTTACGGTGATCAATTTGGATGTTGAACGGCTGAGGTATCTCGACGATCAGTATCAAGGCCGAATCGTCACGCGCGCCGTGAGCTCCGCTTCCATCGAGGAGGCTGTGTGCTCAGCCGATCTTGTCATCGGCGCCGTGTTGGTTCCCGGCGCCTTGGCGCCGAAACTGGTGTCGCGATCACTGGTCTCGCGGATGAAATCCGGGTCGGTGATCGTGGATGTTTCTGTCGATCAGGGGGGCTGTGTCGAGACGACGAGACCGACGACGCACTCGGAGCCTGTCTATATCGTTGATGGCGTCGTGCATTATTGCGTCGCCAACATGCCGGGCATTGTTCCTCGCACATCCACCTACGCTCTGACCAATGCGACGCTGCCGTATCTGCTTCGACTCGCGTCCGACGGGGTGGACCGAGCGATTCGCGCTGATCCTGGGTTGGCCAAGGGTGTCAATCTCAAAGATGGAAAAGTTGTTCACCAGGGTGTGGCTGCTACCCATGGGTTGCCTTTTACCCCTCTCTTGTAAGACAATCACGCATTGAGTTTCACTGCTCGGTCTTGTCGGGGCGTAGCGCAGCCCGGTAGCGCACTGCGTTCGGGACGCAGGGGTCGGAGGTTCAAATCCTCTCGCCCCGACCAAACCAAGCTTCCTCCACTCGATGCCTACTCTTTCCAAATCGAGAGCGACGGAATAAAAGCTTCCTATCGTCCCAATCCGTTCTTGCCGCGCAGGCTCGGTTCGACGGCTAATTCGTCATCGTGGTCGGCGCTGGATGATAGAACCTACCGGTATGTTTCTTCCACGCCCAGCCGCATCGTTCGCTGAACCGGCCGTCCATTCAGGTATGCCAATAGATTGCTTCTATCGATAAATTACGAACTCTCTATCACGGGCTTGGTTTTCTAGCGGAGAAATGTAAAATACGTGACGCCCCTAAAGAGGTGTGAGAGTATCCGCTGAGTAAAGCCGTGCATGTAACTGATGCATACTGATTGGGTAGAGCCACATGACTCAATCGGCCGATGAAGCGCCGGTTCGAGCGCACATTCTCGTGGTCGGTCGTGTGCAGGGAGTAGGATTTCGCGCGTTCGCGGCACGGAGCGCCGTCCAACTTGGTCTGTCGGGGGGTGTTCGCAATCTCGACGATGGTCGGGTTGAGCTGGAGGTTGAGGGTGGAAGAACGGTGATAGAAGCACTCCTGCGGGAATTGAAAATCGGTTCTCCGGCTTCGCATGTCGGAAGGATTGATGTGGAGTGGAGCGTCGCGACCGGTCGATATTCACGCTTCGATATTTGGTATTAGAGAACGAGGAACCATGAGTCGACAGGATGACGAGGAGTCCGGATTGAGCGAAGCTCGACGGCACACTGCCGATGACATGGACGCCTCAGAACCTGCGAACGCAGCTGATCGGGGCGAACGAGAAACGGGTCGATCGGAAGGACTGGACACGCTCAAGAGCTATTTGCGGGAGGTCCGCCGATCCACCCTGCTGACCTTCAAGCAAGAGCAGCAGCTTGGTAAACGGGTCATGGCCGGCGATGAGCAAGCTCGACAACTGATGATTGAATCGAATCTGCGGCTGGTCATCAGTATCGGGAAGCGTTACATGCACCGGGGGTTTCCGTTTTCCGACATCGTAGAAGAAGGCAATTTAGGCCTGATCAAAGCAGTCGAGAAATTCAATTACAAACGGGGATTCCGATTCAGCACCTATGCATCCTGGTGGATTCGGCAGTACATCGAACGGGCGATCATCAATCAAGGAAAACTGGTGCGCCTTCCTGTGCACGTGGTGGAGCGCCTCAATCGGTATCTGAATCGGGTCGAACAGTTGGTGCAGGAGCTTGGACGGGAGCCAAGGGCGGCTGAAGTGGCGGCGAAGATGAAGACATCGGAAGAGGATGTGTTGGATCTCAAGCAGCTGGTGCGCACGACCTGCTCGCTCGATAGCCCGCTCAATGACAGCTCCGACACCTTTCTGCGCGATGTGATCGAGGATCCGGTCGGGCTCTTGCCCGATGAGACCGCCGACGGGGTTCGGCGGAGGGCGGAACTGATGGCATGGGTAAGGGAGTTGCCTGAGAAAGAGCAAACTGTTATTGTGTCACGGTTCGGGCTCGACGGAGAGGAGGCGAAGACGCTCGAAGAAATCGGCCGTACCATGGGACTGACTCGTGAGCGTGTCCGACAGATCGAGATGACGGCGTTGGTTCGGCTTCGCAACACCATCGGCAGAAAAGCCATGACACAGGCAGACTTGCTCTAATCCCGTGACGACCGTCAACTATCAGGCTCTCATTCGAGAAGTGCCGGACTTTCCGAAGCCCGGCATTCTCTTTTATGACATCACCACGCTCCTGAAGAATCCTGCCGCGATTCAGAGTCTTGCCGACCAATTGACGACTCGGTATCAGGATCGAGGGATTACCAAGGTGGTCGGAATTGAGTCTCGCGGATTTATTTTCGGCGGGATTCTTGCTGCCCGTCTCGGGGCCGGATTTGTCCCGGTTCGAAAGCCTGGAAAACTTCCGGCTGATTGTTACGAAGTGAAATACAGCCTTGAGTATGGGCAGAACAGCCTAGCCGTGCACCGTGACGCGATCGAAATCGGAGAGCCTGTGCTGATCGTCGACGACCTATTGGCGACAGGAGGGACGGCAGAGGCAACGATCCATCTTGTTCGTCAGCTTGGTGGCACGATTGTCGGGCTCGACTTTCTGGTTGAACTGAAGAGCTTGAGGGGACGCGACAAACTCGCTGGGCACGATGTCCATTCGACCATTACCTATCCCTAGAAGTCCGCGCATCCGTCAAGACCTCTTGTTCTAGGGGCACAGGGCGTGATATAGAAGCCCGATTTTTCGGGCTCTCTGACTACGTAACTTACTTCTGGAGCGTACTCTCTTATGGCAACAAAAATACAGGCAAAGAAAAAGGGCGAGGTCAAGACGAAATCTGCCGACGCGGTGATCAAGAAATCTCAGCCGCCGACCACAGGGGCGGCGCCCAAAGCGACGTCCGAGGTCGAGATCGCGGCGCCGGTACGGCCCAAGGAGACGGCAAAAGAGCGAGAGATGCGGGAGCAACGGCAAGACGTGCTTCATAAAATGCTCCTCAGTAAACGCCAAGAGATCATCAGGGAGATCGAAGAGAGTCTGGGGCAGTCTTTGACTGAAGATCAGCAGCGGCGTCTCGAGTCAGCGCGTGATGTCGGCGATCAAGCCTTAATGGATCTTGAGCGTGAACTTGGTATTTCCTTGATGGAGATGCGTAACCGGCGGCGGCAGTCGATCGATGAAGCCATCACCCGGCTGCACGAAGGGACGTACGGGATTTGTGCCGAATGTGGGGTGGAGATCAGCGAGAAGCGTCTCCAGGCGGTCCCTTTTGCCAAACTGTGCGTGGAGTGCCAATCTCGAGCGGAATTGCTGGAGAAAATCGAACGCGAAGAGGATCGCGACTAGCTCATAAGTTTCCTCTCCTTTCACTCTGCGTCGTTCCCTCCCTACTCATGAATGGGCAGATTTCAGAACGAGCGGTCGTTCTCGCCAGTGGCGGGCTGGACTCCACTGTAACGGCAGCTCTCGCACGGCGCGAGGGATACGCGCTGTACTTGCTGACCATTGCCTATCAACAACGTCACGCGGTCGAGATTGAGCGATCGAGACAGGTGGCGACGGCTCTGGAAGCTCACCAGCATGTGGTGATCGACGTCGATTTACGGGCGATCGGTGGATCGGCCCTAACAGGCAATCAGTCGGTACCAAAGCGTCGGACCGTATCGGAACGGAACCGGGATGTGCCTGTGACCTACGTGCCGGGCCGAAACCTGATTTTTCTGTCCTTGGCGGCGGCTCACGCGGAAGTGCTGGGGGCATCGATTATCTACTTCGGCGCCAATGTGATCGATTACTCCGGCTATCCCGACTGCCGACCGGAATTCATCAAAACGGTGGAGGCGGCGATTCAAGCGGGGACAAAGGCAGGGATGCAGGGTAAGGGCATTGAGATTCGCACGCCGTTGCTTCGGATGTCGAAGGCGGAAATCATCAGGCTTGGCCTCACGCTGAACGTTCCCTTTCATCTTACGCATAGTTGTTATGACCCGATCGGATTGATGGCCTGCGGGCAATGCGACAGCTGTCTGATTCGGAAACGAGGATTTGCGGAGGCGGGAGTTGTGGATCCGATTCAGTATGCGGTATGTTGAGCCGATGGTCCGACTTGGATAAGCGGTCACGATCTATGAAAACATCACCGATACTGTGGGCGAGTCTTACTGTCCTGATTCTTGGCGCCGCACCGGCGTGCAGCCAACACCAGGAGGAGCCAAAGGGAACGGCCACCGCAGCATCTGCGCCGGTGGAATTACGGGAAGGAGAGCAGAAATTCAACGCCAACTGCTCACTCTGCCACGGGATCGGGGGAATCGGAACGACTCAAGGCCCACCCTTTCTTCACAAGGTCTATGAGCCGAATCATCACGGCGATGAAGCCTTTCGGCGAGCGGCGGCCAACGGAGTCAAGGCTCATCATTGGCAGTTCGGCGACATGCCGAAGATCGATGCGGTCAAACCTGCCGATGTGGACCACATCGTGAAGTACATCCGCTGGCTTCAGAAACAAGCCGGTATTTTTTGACGATTTGACCTCGTCCTCCTCATCATCATCCAGAACGATCCGGCTTAGTCATTGTCGTTTGGGTGTCCATTTCTTGGCCCGTTCTTCGGATTCGGCAATCTGGCTGCGAGTCATCTTCGTGGCGACAGTGTCGCGTGATTCAGCGGCTCGTTTCTCACCATAGGCGGTTGAAAGGCTATACCACATGTGCGCATCAACGAGGCTCTGTGGCACGCCACGCCCTCGTTCGTACATCATGCCGAGTTTGGCAAATGCGAGCGCATTCCGTTGTTCAGCTGCTTTCTGAAACCAGAACAACGCCATGTGGTCACTGTACGGTGCGCCTTGCCCGAGCGAATACAGCGTTCCAAGGTTGACTTGAGCGCCTGCATGTCCCTGATCAGCGGCCTTTTTGAACCAATCCTTTGCCTCAAGGTAGTTTTGTGGAAGGCCTCGCCCTTCGCTGTACAGTATGCCCACTTCATTTTGAGCGTTGGGATCACCGGCTTGAGCCTGCTTGAGAACTTCGCCGACGGCCGGTCCGGCAATGAGTGCTTGTGGCGGATGAAGGGGGGGGGCGGCGCAACTTGATGTCAGAAAGGACACCAAGAGAAATCCTACGAGAGTCACGCACTGGTAGGGGAGCCGATGAGCCATTCTGAATGATGGTGAATATGATCAATCTGCTGGCCGGTTAACGAACCGTAAGCCGACATCCTACGCAGCGGCAGGGCGCAACTTCAAGGGGGCCGCTCATGGGCAAGGGGTAGATTGATGGAGAGCCTTGAAGGCGATCACGCGTTCAGATGGCGTCCCTGTGGCCTATTGCAGCGTTGCCGCAGGAATAAGAAAGCTTCAATACGTGCCGCTCGGTCGAATGTCTCAGATACGGAGAGCAGGCTGGAGACGCCCGTGGTTTACTGTTCCTGAACTGAGTGGTGGACCTTGGGCTTCCAGTTCCGTGCGAGGAATTGTGCTTGGGCTATTTGGGTCGGTGTCATGTTCGTGGCCAGACGATCTCGCCACTTCGCTCCATCTTCCTGCCCGTTAGCCGCCGCCAAGTTGTACCACTGGTAGGCTTGGACGACATCCTTGGGAACGCCCCGCGCCTTTTCATGATAGGTGGCGATTAGGAACATCGCCGGTCCATGCCCCTGGTCCGCGGCAAGGTGGCACCACCGCAGAGCTTCCTGATAATCCTGGGGCATTCCACGACCGATGTCAGACAGCACGCAGAGCCGATAGAAGGCACCGGCATGTCGCTGGGCCGCCGCCATGCGGTACCACCGAACGGCTTCTCTGTGGTCTTTCGGCAAGGCGTTCTCATAGCGCAGCCCCAGGTGGTACTGATCCTCGGCGCTCCCCTGTTCGGCAGTCGCCTGTAACTCATCGATCCGTGACACTGTGTCGTGCACATTGACGTAGGGAGATTTGGGCGGATCAATGCATCCGGGCAGGGCGCAGAGGGCGGTCATTATAACGATAGATCGCAAGCAGGTCTTCATGATCCTTTCTCCTTCGAGACGACCCCGCAGCTGATTGTGGTGGTTCCCACCCGACAAGTAGCCGCCTACTTTAGCACATCTCGTTCTCGAGAAAGCTACCCGGCGCACGATCACGATTGTGTCCTTCCATTCCCGGTTGCTTTCATCGAAAGAGAAAAGATATTTGTTAGCCTGCGCACTAAGTGAAGCCTTGGCTCTTATTGTTGTGCGGAGCGTCATGAGAACTGCCTTCCTGGTGGGGACCTGCTTCCTCTTCCTCCTCCATGCGGTGTCGGCTTCGGCCCAGCAAGAGTTTTCGGTTACGTCGGTCGAAAAGGGAGTGCTTCTGGTTGCGAGTCCCTCGTTGGACGACCCCAATTTCCATCAAACCGTCTTGCTCATTGTCGAACATGGGCGAGGCGGGACAGTCGGCCTCATGCTGAACCGTTCAACGAATGTGCTCTTGTCGGAGGCCTTGCCGGATCTCGTCATTCTCAAGGGAACCACCCATCGACTCTTTGTCGGTGGGCCGGTCGAGCCAACACAGCTGATCCTATTGTTCCGACTCGCGCAGCTCCTGCCCGATACACGACCGATCGTCGATGGAATCTATGTGGGCACACCGAGAGTGTTGGAACGTGTGATGAATAACCCCACACCGAACGAGGCCTTCCGCGCATTTGCCGGATTTGCCGGGTGGGCTCCGGGGCAACTCGATTATGAGATGCGTCAGGGGTCATGGGCTGTCTTGCGGCCCGGCACGCTCAACATCTTCGACAAGGACCCAACCACACTCTGGCCGGACTGCATCAGCCTGCTTCAGGCTCCCAGAACTATTTCCATTGCGCGATAGACAGATAGATCAATCCACCTGTTTCAATGTAAACCATCCGGTGTTCACCTCGCCGAGTGACATGAATCAAAGAATTGTATGATGTCATCCACGACCGGGATCCTCCGTCGATTCCACCATGACAGGGCTCCGATTAGATCGGTGTGATCGGTATCCGGATAGACGCGTGATCGCACACAGCCGCCTCGTTGCATGATGCGTTGCTCCAGCTTCTGGAGATTCGCGTACTTCACCGCGCGATCCTGGTCGCCGTATAGGAGCAGCATCGGTGGTTGTGTGCCGTCAACGAAGGTGGTGACCTGCATGTTCGGATAATGTGACGGCGGGCCGAACATATCTTCCAGATCCGGCTCATCCGGAGTAAAGGCGTAGGGACCGGCGAGACCGGCAAAACAACGAATGGTGAGCGAGCGGTCTTTTCCCACGTCGGCAAGGTAGTGAGGATCAGCCGCGAGCAACGCGCTGATATGAGCCCCGGCGGAATGCCCCACTACATGGATCCGCGCGGGATTGCCGTGCCACCGGCCGATGTGATCGGAAACCCAGGCAAGAGTCTTCGCTCCGTCTTCGACGAATACCGGAAAGCGTACCTGGGGATACTTTCTGTAATCGGGAATGACGACAACAAAGCCCTCCTGTACGAATGTCGCAGCGACAAACCGATAATCTTCCTTGGCCCCATAGGTCCAGCGCCCACCATAAAAAAAGACGATGACATCCATGAGCTTGTTCTTGGGATCGGCAGGAACATAGATGTCGAGCTTCTGCGATGGCTCAGGGCCATATACCTGATCATGCTCGACGGCCATCTCGACCAAACGGGTGGGAAGATTGGCCGCTGTGAATGCCGCTTGCGTGCAGGCGGATAGCGCAAGCAAGAAGCCAAGGAGGAGAATCTTGCAGTGCCAGTGGGTGAGGCCGTCCATTTGGATATGGTTGTTGAGTTCTTCCTAAGGCAAAAGTCATCCGCCTATGGCATAGGCAAGTGAGATCATGGGCTCGTGAACTATAACTCGGATGTGATCTCGTAAACGCCTTGCGCCGGCTTCGAATGCCTTGACAGGTTTTTGGTCTTCCAGTAGGATGACACAACCTTTAACGCTCATCCAGTGAGGTGAGCAAGGAGCCAATCATGAATTTCGGTCCGGCCACGGCCGGTGATCAATTGACCTTCTCACACTGGTACTGTGAGGAGGTTTTTTTATGCCCGGACTCGACAAGAACCTGATCGCATAGATCGCCTGAGCATGACGACTCCTACGAACAAACCGACCGAGCGAAAAGATGAAAAGCTGATCATGGATGCCGGGGATATCTCCCGCGCCATGATGCGTATCGCGCACGAGATTTTGGAGCGGAATAAAGGCGTGAGGGATCTGGCCCTGGTGGGAATACGGACAGGTGGCGTGTATCTCGCGCATCGGCTTGTGAAGCGCATCCAGAGCATCGAGGGGGCGCAGGTTCCCATCGGTGAATTGGATATTACCTTGTACCGTGACGATTTGGCGTTGCGAAAAAATCAACCGATCTTGAGAAGAACCTCCGTGCCGTTCGATATGACGAATAAAGTCGTCGTGCTGGTCGACGATGTCTTATTCACCGGACGAACGATACGGGCGGCGATGGATGGACTGATGGACCTGGGACGTCCGGAGGAGATCCAGCTGGCGGTGCTGGTCGATCGTGGTCATCGGCAGCTGCCGATTAAAGCGAATTACATCGGGAAAAATCTCCCGACCTCCCGAGAGGAGCAGGTGCAGGTGCTGTTGGACGAAGATGGGGAAGATGACCGGGTGGTCATCTTGAAATCCTGAAGCGGAGGATCCCATGAGCCTCAAGCGCAAAGATCTGCTGAGTCTCGCGCCGTTGTCTGTGGATGAGATCATGCTCGTCCTGGAGACGGCGGATTCCTTCAAGGAAGTGACCGGGCGAGAAATCAAAAAAGTGCCGGCTCTCCGAGGCAAGACCGTCGTGAATCTCTTCTTTGAGCCGAGCACCAGAACGCGCACGTCCTTCGAATTGGCGGCCAAGCGGCTCAGTGCCGACGTGATCAACTTTTCTCCCTCCTCCAGCAGCGTGGTGAAGGGAGAAACACTGCTCGATACCGCCCGGAACATCGAAGCCATGCAAGCGGACATCATCGTCCTCCGCCACTCCTCGGCCGGTGCCGCCGAAACGCTGGCGCATGGCGTCAAGTCAGCCGTCATCAACGCGGGCGACGGATGGCATGAGCACCCGACGCAGGCGTTGCTCGATCTCTACACGATTCGGCAACGAGGGATGAATTTCAATGGGCTGCGCGTCGCGATCGTGGGAGATGTGTCGCATAGCCGCGTAGCCCGATCGAACATCTATGCGCTCATCAAGCTGGGCGCCGAGGTGCACCTGGTGGGACCGCCGACGATGATGCCGAGCCATGTGGAAAAACTGGGCGCGAAAGTCTACTACAACATGGATGAGGGTCTGCGCGGCGTGCACGTCATCATGATGCTTCGGCTGCAGCTGGAGCGGCAGGGACGCGCGCAGTTTCCGACGATCCGGGAGTACTCACGGCTCTACGGCTTGACCGCTGAACGGGTACGTTTGGCCGACGCCGGCGCGATCGTGATGCATCCGGGACCGATCAACCGAGGAGTGGAGATCGCGCCGGATGTCGCCGATAGTTTGTCCTCGGTGATTCTCGATCAGGTGGCCAACGGCGTCGCGGTGCGTATGGGAATCCTGTACCTCATGTCCGGAGCGAATTCGTAATCCGACGATTCAGGAGAGAGGAGCGTTGCGTGTCGATTCTGATTAAGGGTGGTCGCGTCATCGACCCAGGTAGGTTTGACGGTATCGCTGATGTCCTGATTGAGAACGATACGATTGCCGCGCTGGGATCGAATCTTTCAGCCCCGGTCGGCGGCCGGACCATTCAAGCCCAGGGAAAGCTGGTGGTGCCGGGATTCGTTGACGTGCACGTCCACTTTCGGGAACCGGGATTCGAGTATAAGGAAACGATTCAGAGCGGCAGCGCCGCGGCGGTTGCCGGTGGATTTACGACGGTCTGTTGCATGCCGAATACGAACCCGGTGAATGACAACCAAGCCGTCACGGAGTTTATCCTGGAGCGAGCCAGGTTGGCCGGCCTCGCCAATGTGTTGCCGATCGGGGCTATTACCAAAGGATCGGAAGGGAAGGAACTCGCGGAGATCGGTGATTTACGACGCTCCGGCTGCGTGGCGATTTCCGACGACGGCAAGCCGGTCATGAACAGCCTGGTGATGCGGCGAGCGATGGAATATGCCTTGGCATTTGATCTGACGGTCGTCGACCATTGCGAGGACCTGCATCTGGCGGAAGGCGGCTGCATGAATGAGGGCTTGATCTCGACCGAACTGGGGTTGCCGGGGATCCCGTCGGCGGCCGAAGATGTGATGGTGGCCCGTAACCTCTCCCTTTCGGAACTGACGGGAGCCCGTCTACATCTCGCCCACATCAGCACCACCGGGTCAGTTCGCATGGTGCGGGAGGCGAAAGCCAGGGGCATCCGCGTGACGGCCGAAGCCTGCCCCCATCACTTTACGCTTACGGAAGACCTGGTGCGCGGCTATAACACCCACGCCAAGATGAATCCCCCGCTGCGTACCTGGGCCGATGTCCAGGCGATCAAGGAGGGCTTGCGGGACGGTACGATCGATGTGATTGCGACCGACCATGCTCCCCATGCGACGCAGGAGAAACAGCAGGATTTCACCGAGGCCCCGTTCGGAATCGTCGGCCTCGAGACGGCACTGCCGCTGACCTTGGGATTGGTCGAGGAAGGGGTCCTGTCGCTGGAGCAAGCGATTCAGAAGTTGACCTCGGCTCCGGCTGCGGCATTCGGACTCAAGAAAGGGACGTTGGCAGTCGGCGCGGATGCCGATGTCGTCCTCATCGATCCGCAAGAACCGTGGGAAGTTGACCCGTCCAAGTTCCAATCCAAGAGCCGTAACACACCGTTTGTGGGATGGAAGGTGAAAGGGCGAGTGAATACCACCATCGTAGGTGGCAGGGTCGTGTTCGAGACCGCCTCGGCGGAGCGGTAGTGCTGTGCGACGGCTGCTCCGTTGGAGGATGGTCGGGTGTCTTACGCTTGAGTGGATCGCGCTGGCTGTCTGGGTCGGAGGCATGGTCGTGCTGAGTGGAGCGGTGATTCCGGCAGTGTTCAATACATTTGGAGGGCAGGATGCCGGAGGAATGCTCTTGACCCGAGCGTTTGAAAGCTACCACCGTTTCGTCATTGGAGCTTGTGTGATCCTCAGCGCCGCCATGTGGTATCGTCGGTGGAGCGGGGATCCCGCGGTGGAGGTCGGTCGGAGTGAAATGATCGTCCTGGCCGTCATGGTGCTCATAGCCGGGCTCATCATCATGGTTTTGCACCCGAATGCCGTGGCGCTCCAGGCTCAGGCGTTTGCGACGAAAGATGAAACGGCCAGGAAAGCGGCGTTGGAGGCATTCTTTCGCGTGTTGTTGCCGACCCGGTCGTTGTACATGGCGAACCTGGTCCTGGGGATCGTGCTTGTCGGAATCAAGGTGACCCATTCACTCGATCAGAAGAAAAGGCAGTCGTGAAAAAGGCATTGCTGGCATTGGCAGACGGAACTGTGTTCGAGGGCCGCGCCCTTGGTTATGAGGGTGAAACGGTTGGAGAAGTTGTCTTTAATACGGCCATGACCGGTTATCAGGAAATTCTGACCGATCCCTCCTATAAGGGGCAGATCATCACGATGACCTGTCCCCAGATCGGGAACTATGGGACGACACCTGAAGATGTGGAATCCGGTCGGTCATGGGCGGAAGGGTTCGTCGTGATGGAAGCCAGCCGTCTCGCCAGTAACTGGCGAAGCCGGCAGACTCTTCAGGAATCACTCGTGGAAGCAAGGGTTGTGGCGATCGAGGGTATCGATACGAGAGCCTTGACCAGGCACTTGCGCGAGCATGGGTCACAACAGGGAACCATCACCCATCTAGATCTCGACCCCGATCGGGCTGTGGGGCAAGCTCGGCAAGCTCCCGCCATCATCGGTCGAGATTTGGCCGCCGAGGTGACTTGCGCACATCCATATGACTGGACAACGGGAACCGGAGATTGGGCGCCGTCGGCAAACGGCAAGGAACGTAGACCGTCCAAGCCTTGGCGGGTCGTGGCCTATGATTTCGGCATCAAGCACAACATTCTGAGACGATTAGTGGATGTCGGTTGCCGGGTTACGGTGGTGCCTGCTGCGACATCAGCTGCTGAAGTCGAGGCGCTCAAGCCCGACGGCATTTTCCTTTCGAATGGACCTGGCGATCCGGAGGGCCTTCCCTATGCCGCACAGGCAATGGAACGACTGATCGGACGCTATCCGATCTTTGGCATCTGTTTAGGCCATCAGATTCTCGGCTTGGCCTTCGGCCTCAAGACCTATAAGCTGAAGTTCGGTCATCATGGAGCGAATCATCCCGTGATGGATCTTCGGACGAGAAAAGTTGAAATGACATCGCAGAACCATAATTTCGCCGTGCAGGGTCCCACGCTTTTTCATGACGTGCCGAAGGTCGCGCCCATGATCGATACGCGCTATGGAAAATTGTCCCTCACCCATGTCAGCTTGAATGACCACTCGATTGAGGGGATGGCTAGTTTGGATCATCCGGTTTTCTCGGTCCAGTACCACCCGGAGGCTGCGCCGGGGCCTCATGATGCCGCCTATTTGTTCGATGAATTCGTGCATCTTATGGAGACTCATCATGCATAATCGTGTTCTCATCGGGGTAATCGGGCTGGCGCTGTCTGGATGCACGTTTAACTTTCCTCTGTTTCCGGGGCCTGGGCCTCTGCAAGAAGCGCAGGTCGACGGGACCGGCAAAGCAAAAGTGCTGCTGATCGAAATTTCCGGGATGATCAGCTCTCAGGAAAAAGAGGGACTTCGGTCCGCGCCCAGTATGATTGCAAGCGTGAAAGAACAGCTGACCCGGGCGGCAAAGGATGAGAACGTCAAAGCGGTCGTGCTTCGCATCAATACACCGGGAGGAACGGTGACGGCGTCGGACATTATTTATCACGAACTGAAAACGTTCAAAGCCAGTCGCAAGGTCCCCATCGTGGCATCCATCATGGACCTGGGCACATCAGGGGGCTACTATATCGCCGCCGCCGCGGACAGGGTGCTGGCGCATCCTTCATCCGTGACCGGCAGTATCGGTGTGATCATGCTCACCATGAACGCGCGAGGGCTGTTGGAGAAAGTGGGCGTGGAGGCGACGGCTGTGACGTCGGGGCCACGTAAAGATATGGGTTCGCCGTTTCGGACCATGACGACCGAAGAACGGGCCATCTTCCAAGGACTGATCGATTCGTTTTATCAGCGGTTTTTGAATATCGTGCAGGAAGGGCGTTCCAATTTGCAGATGGAACAGATCAAACGTTTGGCTGATGGACGAATCTATACGGGAGAACAGGCGAAGGAGGCCGGCTTGGTCGACGAGATCGGCTATCTCGAAGACGCGGTTGAATTAGCCAAGAAAAAAGCCGGCCTGACGGAAGCCCGAGTCGTGACGTACCAACGGCCCGGGGAATATTCGAACAACGTCTATTCCAAGCTGGTGGCGCCGAGCGGGCTCGCCGGTCTTGCCGATCTCGATCTCATGACGGTTGTGCGTGGGGGAACTCCCCAGTTCATGTACATGTGGATGCCGTAGTCGGCGACGGCGCCTATTGCATGACGGGGAGCATCGAGACTGGTAAGATCATGATGATCGGCTTTGATCGTGAGATTCGAGATGACACAGCCGGAAAATCAGAAGATCGACCTGCTCTTCTCAATGCCCGTTCGGCGTCGTGACTTGCTTGTGAGCGGAGCTCGCGGGATGGTGGGATTGACGTATCTTTCGTGTCTTGGAACAGCGGCCGCCGTGATTGCGACTCTGGGGGGATGTGTCCGCGCGCCGGGAACGGCGCGAGATCAATTCATCTACATCTCTGAGGAGAAAGAAATCGCGATGGGTGTCGGTGCCTATCGTGAGTTGCTGCGCAAAGCTCCCGTCAGTGACGATCCCGAGCTAACTGAGATGGTCAACCGAGTCGGTCAGCGGATTGCGGCGGTGGCGAATAAGCCGGAGTACGAGTGGGAGTTCGCCATTATTAGGGACGACCGCATGATCAACGCGTTCGCGCTTCCGGGCGGGAAGGTTGCCGTGTTCACGGGCATTCTCACGCTGACGAAGAACGAAGACGGGTTGGCGACCGTCATTGGCCACGAAGTGGCGCACGCGCTCCAGCGCCATGGGGCGGAGCGTTATAGCCGAAGCATCCTTGAAACAATCGGGCAGGTCGGTGCGTTGGCAGCAGGAGCTGCTGTCGGACGCCCGGATGCGGCGATGGCCGCGATGAGTGCCTATGGGGTCGGCGTCTCGCTGCCCTTCGGAAGAAAGCAGGAATCGGAGGCCGACTATATCGGGCTGAAGTTGATGGCGCAGGCCGGCTACGACCCTCGTGAGGCCGTGCCCTTTTGGGAGCGCATGAGCGGGTGTCCCAGGCAAATGATCGACAAGGTTTGTTTTCGATCGAAACATAACATCCCGGAGTTTTTGTCCACGCACCCTTCCGATCTGGCGCGGATCAACCAGATTGAAACATGGCTGCCGGAGGCCATGAGGTATTATCATGCGGCGCAGGGCGATGCTCCGTCCGTGCCGCCGGTCCCCTATCACCCACGGATCGGTCCCGCGCTTCCGTCCAGCTGATCGATCGTCACGTCACGATGCCAAAACGTACAGACATTCAGTCCATTCTCATGATCGGTTCCGGTCCGATCGTCATCGGCCAGGCCTGTGAATTCGATTATTCCGGCACACAGGCCTGCAAAGCCCTGAAAGCGGAGGGATACAAAGTCATCCTCATCAACAGCAATCCGGCGACGATCATGACGGATCCGGAGATGGCTGATCGGACGTATGTCGAGCCGATTACCCTGGATGTGGTTGAGAAGGTGATCGAGCGAGAGCGCCCGGATGCCTTGCTTCCGACCATGGGCGGACAAACGGCGCTGAACACCACCATGGGATTGGTGAAGCGAGGGGTTCTCGAGAAATACGGGGTCGCTCTCATCGGCGCTTCCGCGGAAGCGATTCACAAAGCGGAGGATCGGGACGCGTTCAAACAGGCGATGCATCGCATCGGCTTGCGGGTGCCGAAGAGCGGCACGGTGCACACGCGACAGGAAGCACTGACCGTTCTCGATACCGTCGGATTCCCCGCGATCATTCGTCCATCGTTTACCATGGGGGGCACCGGCGGGAACATCGCTTACAATCGCGAGGAGTTCGAGCGCTTGATCGAATGGGCATTGGCGATGAGTCCGGTTGGTCAAGTGCTGATCGAAGAATCAGTCATCGGATGGAAAGAATATGAATTGGAGGTCATGCGCGATCTGAAGGACAATGTTGTGATCGTTTGCCCCATCGAAAATTTCGATCCGATGGGCGTGCATACAGGAGACAGTATCACGGTCGCGCCGGCCATGACGTTGAGCGACAAAGAATACCAACGGATGCGGAACGCGGCGCTTCGTATCATCCGAGAGATCGGGGTCGATACGGGAGGGTCAAATATTCAGTTCGGTATCAACCCTGTCGACGGAGAGATGGTCGTCATTGAAATGAATCCTCGCGTCTCTCGAAGCTCCGCGTTGGCGTCCAAGGCCACAGGGTTCCCGATCGCCAAGATCGCGGCCAAGCTGGCCGTCGGATACACGCTGGACGAGATCTCCAATGACATCACCGGTGTGACGAAGGCTTCTTTTGAACCGGCGATCGATTACGTGGTGGTGAAGATCCCGAGATTTGCTTTTCAGAAGTTCAAGGGAGCCGATCCGACCTTGACGACGCAGATGAAGTCGGTCGGAGAGGTGATGGCGATCGGACGCACCTTCAAGGAGTCTCTCCAGAAGGCCATTCGCTCGCTGGAGTTAAACCTCAATGGCTTGGCGTCCCGGTTTGGGCTTGATCGTGGTGTTCCAGCCGAATTTAACCGGCCTGAAGCGATCGAGAAGCTCAACCGGCTGCTGCGGACACCGTTGGCGGAACGATTGTGGTATGTAGCCGACGCCATGCGCCTGGGATTCACGGACGAGGAACTGTTTGTAACGACTCAAATAGATCCCTGGTTTTTAGGACAAGTCAGGCAACTGATGGACGTTGAACGAATGCTTGCCGGTCATGCCGCGAACCCGGCGGCCGTTTTGGCCGGTGGATTGCTCTGGGACGCAAAAGAGCTTGGGTTTTCCGATGATCGGATCGCGCAATTGCTCGGATGCGAGACGATCGCGGTCCAGCAAGCGCGTATGCAACCAGGAGGACGGGGGGTTACCTATAAACGGGTTGATACCTGCGCCGCGGAGTTCGAGGCGCAGACGCCGTATCTCTATTCCACTTACGGCATGGAGTGCGAAGCCAGGCCGTCGGATCGCCAAAAGGTCGTGATTCTTGGCGGAGGCCCGAATCGAATCGGGCAGGGGATTGAGTTCGATTACTGCTGTGTCCATGCGGCCATGGCGCTTCGAGAAGAAGCGATCGACACGATCATGGTGAATTGCAATCCGGAAACCGTGAGCACGGATTACGATACCTCTGATCGGCTGTACTTTGAGCCTCTGACGCACGAAGATGTTCTCAATATCGTGCATCGCGAGCAGCCGCTCGGTGTGGTCTTGCAGTTTGGGGGGCAGACGCCGTTGAAACTCGCCCTTTCGCTCTCGAAAGCCGGTGTGAAGATTCTTGGAACCAGTCCCGATGCGATCGATTTGGCGGAAGACCGGGAGCGGTTCCGGGAACTCCTTGATCGGTTGGGCTTACGGCAGGCGGAAAGCGGCATCGCGCGATCCATCGAGGAAGCGGTGCAGATCGCCGGACGGGTCAGCTATCCGGTCATGGTCCGTCCGTCGTATGTGTTGGGTGGCCGGTCGATGCAGATTGTCTATGATGAAGCGGGCTTGCTGGAGTACATGCACTCCGCGGTCAAGGCATCGCCCGATCATCCGGTCTTGATCGATAAGTATCTCGCCGATGCCATCGAAGTCGATGCCGATGCGATTTCGGACGGCGAAACCGTGGTCGTAGCGGGCGTCATGGAGCATATCGAGGAAGCCGGTGTCCATTCAGGCGATTCCGCCTGCTCGCTTCCCCCCTATACGCTCGACAAGGCCATTGTGCGCGATATCGAGCGGCAAATGCGCATGTTGGCGCTGGAGTTGGGGGTGGTGGGACTCATGAATGCGCAGTTTGCCGTCAAAGGGCAGACGATCTTTGTCCTCGAGGTCAATCCACGCGGATCTCGGACCGTGCCGTTCGTCAGTAAGGCGATCGGCGTCCCGCTCGCAAAGTTGGCCATGAAAGTGATGATGGGGAAAACGCTGAAGGAACTGGGCTTTACGAGCGCTCCGCTCCCTCGGCATTTTTCGGTCAAAGAAGCGGTGTTTCCATTCAATAAATTTCCCGGTGTCGATGTGCTTCTGGGGCCGGAGATGAAATCAACCGGTGAAGTGATGGGCATCGACGGAGATTTCGGATGGGCGTTCGCGAAATCGCAAGCCGGGGCGGGGGCGGTGTTGCCGACGTCCGGAACCGCTTTTATCAGCGTGAAAGCTTCCGACCGTCCCGCTGCGCTGGAAGTGGGCAGGGCGTTGAACAGGTTGGGCATGCGTATCCAGGGAACGAGCGGGACAGCGGGGTATTTGCGCGAACATGGGCTTCCCGTGGAAGTGGTGAACAAGGTGACGGAGGGGAGGCCGCACATCGTCGATCACATCAAGAATGGCTCGATCGCTCTCGTCGTGAATACCGTACGAACGGCCTCGGCCCACCTGGACTCGTCGGCCATCCGGCGGGAAGCGCTTCATCGCAGCATTCCCTATTTCACGACGATGAGGGGAGCCCATGCCGCGGTAATGGGCATCGAAGCGATCGTCAAAAAGGGCTTAGCAATTCGCACCTTGCAGGAGTATCATCGGCCATAAACAGTTCAGGAGCGACCGAAGCATGCCGACACCGATTACGAAGAAAGGCTACGAGGCGTTAAAGGCAGAATTGGATCGTTTGCGCAAGATCGAGCGGCTCAAAGTCATCGAAGCCATCGCGGAAGCGAGAGCCCATGGCGATCTCAGCGAGAATGCCGAGTATGACGCCGCCAAAGAGCGCCAGGGTTTCATCGAATCGCGCATCGCTGAACTCGAAACCAAGCTGGCCGATGCCCGCGTGGTGGAAATCGCAGGGCGCGTCAGCGAGACGGTCGTCTTCGGTGCGACGGTCTTGGTCGTCGAACAGGAGTCTCAAGCCAAGAAACAGTATACGCTGGTGGGACAGGACGAAGCCGATATGAAATTCAACAAGATCTCCGTGCAGTCCCCTGTCGGACGGGCGCTGATCGGCAAGCGTGTCGGAGATTTCGTGGAAGTGAAGACACCCGTCAAGATGGTCGAATACGAGGTCATGGAGATCAAATTCGAGGAACTCTGAGGTGCAGGATGCACGCCCCCTCATCACGCTGCTGACCGATTTCGGCGAGCGGGATTGCTTCGTGGCAAGCATGAAAGGGGTGATTCTGTCGATCAATTCCACCGCTGCCGTCGTCGATCTCTCCCATCAAATCGCCTCCCATCAGATCCAGGAAGCCGGGTACTTTCTCAAGTCCTGCTATCGCTATTTTCCGGCAGGAACCATCCATGTCGCCGTGGTCGATCCCGGAGTCGGAACCGAGCGACGGGCGTTGCTCGTTTCCGCAGCCGGCTCATTTTTTGTCGGACCGGATAATGGGTTATTCAGTGAACTTCTGGAGCAAGAGCAGGGGGCGAAGATCTGGCAGATCGCCAATCAGGAATATCGTCTTGAAACGGCAGGGTCGACTTTCGATGGGCGAGATGTGTTCGCGCCGGCCGCTGCATGGCTGAGCAAGGGCGTGCCGCCGGCATTTTTCGGGCCGGTGGTCCGGGATCCGATTCATCGTTCCGTGGCGACCCCGGTATGGCATGAAGAAGTGCTGATCGGCAGGATCGTCTCCGTCGATCGTTTCGGAAATCTTATCTCCAACATCACCGCGAGGCAGGTGCGGGAATTTCGGGCAATCGGGAGCCAATCGCTCGAGATCCATATCGGAGCCTATGTCATCAATGATTTGGTCGGGAGCTACAGCCAAGGAAATCGGCAAAGCCCGTCCGCGTTGATCAACAGCAGTGAGAATTTGGAAATCTTTTTGCAGGAAGACAGCGCAGCGCGCTGCCTGCAAGTCGGTGTGGGGGAAGAGGTCCGTCTATGCTGAGTCGTCTCAGCCCATCGTTTTGTCGATGTGATCGCACACATAGCCGGCGAAGGGGAGCGAACAGGTAAAGGCCGGAGACACCGCGTTCAGGACATGCATGGAGCGGTGATCGCCTTCCAACACGAAATCCATCTCAAGCTTCTTCTTTTTGATGTCGAGCAACTGGGCTCTGATTCCGGGACGGCCCCATTGTCGGTAGTGCCGCTCGACCACGCCCTCGGCGAGGACCGAGGCAAGCGCCACCATCTTGCTCCGCGAGTATTTGGCGATCTCCTCCACCGCCAAGCGCCGGAAATCAAATCCGGCGCCGGTCAAGAGCCCGAGTCCTCGGCTGGCGACTTCGATCAGCTCGCTGAAGTTGAAGTTGCCGAGCCCAGCATAATTCTCACGCCACAAGGCTGGAATGGCGGTCGGACCGATCTTGGCCTTTCCATCCGCCGTGATCGTAAAGTGAACGCCGAGGAAAGGGTTTCTGAGATCCGGAACAGGGTAAATGTTGGTGCGAATCGAACCAGGCGGCTCATCGGAATACAGGTAGAGACCCTTGAAGGGCAGAATTCGATATGTCTCCGAGAATCCGTAGTCCATCGCGATCTTGTCGGCATAGAGACCGGCGGCGTTCACGACATAGCCGGCCTCGATGCTGTCGCCGTTCGTGTGAATTCTTGTGTCGTCTCGCCGTCGATAGGCGGTGCCGCACCGGATCTGAATCCCCTCGCGGAGCGCATCTTGTTGCATCGCGTTGACGACGTGGAGCGGACTTACGGTCGAGGTGCGCGGTGAAAACAACGCCCGTTGATAGGTCTTGACTCGGGGCTCAATGGACTTGGCGTCTGTTTCCGTAATGGCCTGAAGTTCGATCCTATTGGCTTGACCGCGACGGAGCAATTCGTCCAGCGAGAGGAGGTCCGTCGCATCTTTCGCCACGACGAGTTTGCCGCATTTATTGAGGGGGATTCGTTTCTCCTCGCAGTACGCGGCCAGGCGTTCGTTCCCCAGACGGGTAAACTTCGCTTTCAGGCTGTCGGGTGAATAGTAGAATCCCGCGTGGAGCACTCCGCTGTTGCGCCCGCTCGCATGGGCTCCGCAGGAAGGCTCCTTTTCGATCAACAGCACGCGGGCGTCTGTCCGGCGTTTGCGGAGTTCGCGCGCGATGCTGAGGCCGATGACTCCGCCTCCGATGACGAGAAAATCACAGGTTTGCATATCGTGTCGTGGCTCTCCCGGCGCCGGCGTGAAGCATCTCAGTGATACTCAATCGATGGGCAGCGTCTCGATGGATTCCTTGATGATGTTCACCATTGTGCTCAATTCCTCGGCGGTTGTCGAGAGGGGCGGCATGAGCACAATCACGTTGCCGATGGGCCTTAAGATCAGCCCCTTCGATCGAGCCATGGCTGCCACGCGGTGACCAGCTTTGACGCTGAGCGGGTAAGGCTCTTTGGTTGTCTTGTCTCGGACCAACTCGATTCCAACCATCAACCCGCGTTGTCGCACGTCGCCGACATGGGGAGTATCAGTCATCGACTTCAGCCATTGGGTCAACCTCTTGATCTTTGAGGACAGTCGGGACAGTGTTTTCTCCCGGCGGAAAACTTGGAGATTGGCCAGGGCCACGGCGCAGCCCATGGGGTTTCCGGTAAAACTGTGCCCATGAAAGAAGGTCTTGAACTCGGCGTAGGCGCCCAAAAATCCTCGATAGATCTCATCGGTCGCGAGGGTCGCCGCGAGCGGCATATACCCGCCTGTGAGACCCTTGCTGATGGCCATCAGATCCGGCGTTATCTTTTCATGCTCGCACGCGAACATCTTGCCGGTTCGCCCGAAACCCGTCGCGACTTCATCGGTGATCAAGAGAACCTTGTATTTCGTGCAAAGTTCGCGGATACGCGTCAGGTAACCGGTCGGCTGAGGAATCATGCCGGCGGCCGCCTGCATCACCGGTTCGATAATGAATCCGGCGAGATCCCGATGGCGGCTCTTGAAGATCCGTTCGATCGGCTCGATGCATGCCAGGCGACACGAGGGGTGAGTCAGGTTCAAGGGACAGCGATAGCAGTGGGGCGGTTCAGCCTCCAAGGTCGGAAACAGCAACGGCTTGAATTTCGAGTGGAACAGCTCGATGTTGCCGACGCTCACGGCGCCCAGTGTGTCTCCATGATAGGCCAGTTTGAGATGGAGAAAGGTGTTCTTTCGACCGGCTTCAGGACGACGCTGCTGCCAGTATTGGACGGCCATTTTGAGCGCGATCTCCACGGCGGTAGAACCGTTGTCCGAATAGAAGACGCGCGTGAGCCCCTTCGGCGCGATCCGGATCAAGTCGCGGGCCAGCTCAATAGCCGGTGGATTGGAGAGACCAAGGAAGGTGGAGTGGGCGATGTTGTCGAGTTGTCGCTTTAAGGCGCGGTTGAGGATAGGGTGGCGATGTCCGTGGAGATTCACCCAGATGGACGATGTGCCATCGAGATAGCGTGTTCCTTCCGTATCGATGAGGTAGGAACCTTTCCCGCGCTCGATAATCAGCGGATCTTCCTGTACCCACTCCTGCATCTGGGTAAACGGATGCCAGAGGTAGCGATGGTCCCAGTCCCTGAGTTGCTTGGTAGAAGGTTGTCGGGCCATATCCCTGGGCCATGAAGTCAATGGTCAATGGTCGATGCTTGATGATGCATGTCGGTAAAAATTTCTAGCCTATCGGCTGATGACCAGCGACTCATGACCGCTTGCGCGAGGCGCGTGATTATAGGTGGAGGCGATCTCTTTGACAACCCAGGGAGCAGTTACTATAATGAACCGATTTTTACCAATGAGCTAGGATTTGCAAAGCCTTATACGCAATTTTTCCATAATTGCTCACATCGATCACGGCAAATCAACCCTCGCTGACCGGTTCCTGGAAGCTACTGGCGCAGTCACTGCACGAGAGGCGAAAGACCAGATCCTTGATGCCATGGACCTCGAACGGGAACGTGGCATTACGATCAAGGCCCATGCAGTGGCCATCCGGTACAAGGCTCAGGACGGGAAGACGTATGCCTTGCATTTGATCGATACGCCGGGACACGTCGATTTCACCTATGAAGTGTCGAGGAGTCTGGCGGCCTGCGAAGGGGCACTCTTGCTGGTCGATGCCACGCAAGGGGTGCAAGCGCAGACGATCGCCAATGTAAATTTGGCGATGGCCAACAACCTCACCATTATCCCGGTCATCAATAAGATCGATCTGGCGAGTTCGGATATCGAGGGAACGAAATATTCGATTTCGGAGGTGCTGCAGCTTGATGCCGCCGATGCCCTGCCGATCAGCGCGAAAGAAGGCAAAGGCGTTCCCGAAGTATTGGAGGCGATCATCGCGCGGATTCCTCCTCCGTCCGGCGATCCGCAAGCCCCGTTCAAGGCGCTCATTTTCGACTCGTGGTTCGACAATTACCAAGGTGTCATCGTGCTGGCGAGACTGGTGGATGGGTCCATCCGACCAGGGATGAAGATCAAAGTCATGTCGAATAATCGGACGTTTGAAGTCATGGAAGTGGGCCAATTCACCCCGAAACGGACAAAAAAGACCGAGCTGTTGACGGGCGAGGTCGGCTATCTCTGCGCCAACATGAGAGAGGTGGCCGACGTCAAAATCGGCGATACCCTCACGGATGCGGCCCTCCCCACGAGCGCGCCTTTCCCCGGCTATAAAGAGGTGAAGCCGCTGGTTTTCTGCGGGCTCTATCCCACCGACACCGGTCGATATGAAGATTTACGCGATGCATTGATCAAATTGCGATTGAACGACTCTTCGTTCGTCTACGAGCCGGAGACGTCGCTCGCGTTGGGATTCGGCTTTCGCTGCGGGTTTTTGGGCCTCCTGCATATGGAAATCATTCAGGAACGGCTCGAGCGTGAATACAATCTGACGCTCCTTACGACCGCTCCGACCGTCGTCTATCGTGTCCTCACCACCAAGGGCGAGGTACTGGAGGTCAATAATCCGTCGCAGCTCCCGCCTCCCAGCAGCATCGATTCATTCGAAGAGCCGTTTATTTTGGCCTCGATCATCACGCCCGAACGGTATATGGGGGCCATCCTCCAGCTCTGTCAGGAACGCCGAGGCATCCAGAAAGGCCTGCATTTTCTCGACCCGACCAGGGTCGTGATCAGTTACGAACTGCCTCTCAACGAGGTCATCCTCGATTTTTACGATAAGCTCAAGTCGCGCACACAGGGGTATGCGTCGCTCGACTATGAGGTGCTCGGCTACCGCAACTCCGATCTTGTCAGGCTGGATATTCTCTTGAACGGGGAAGCGGTCGATGCCTTGTCGTTTATCACGCATAAAGATCGTTCCGTTCAGCGGGGACGGCAGCTTGCCGAGAAAATGAAGGAGCTGATCCCACGGCAGATGTACGAGATTGCCATTCAGGCGGCGATCGGCAGTAAGATCGTTGCCCGCGAGACTATCGGCGCGATGAAGAAGAACGTGCTCGCGAAATGCTATGGCGGCGACATCACGCGGAAGCGGAAGTTGCTGGAAAAACAGAAGGAAGGGAAGAAGCGCATGAAAGCGGTCGGCAGCGTCGAGGTCCCGCAGGAAGCGTTCTTGGCGATCTTGAAGGTTGGAGACGAATGAGCCTCGATCAGAATCCGAGAAATGTGGATAAGTTGTCGGGCGCGTCGCGTGGGGGAGGGGACTCGCTCACGGGGGCCAAGCTCACGGACAGCACGGACCGATCGGGACGGAAGTCTCTCGTCCGGGAATATGCGGAAGCGATCATCGTGGCGATGCTCCTGGCATTCGCCATTCGCGTGTTCGTCGTGCAAGCATTCAAAATTCCATCGGGATCGATGATTCCGACCTTGCAGATCGGCGATCATATTTTGGTCAGCAAGCTCTCCTACGGCGTGCAGTGGCCGACGGACTGCAAGCTGCAATGGAGTTTCCCCCCGATCAATTGTTACACGTCCGAAACGGTCGTGGCGTTCGGCAAGCCGCAGCGGGGCGACATCATCGTGTTTCGGTTTCCCGAGGATGAAGAGAAAGATTTCATCAAGCGCATCGTCGGGCTGCCGGGGGATACCGTCCAGCTTCGAAACAAGGTCGTGATCGTGAACGGCCAGCCGCTCGATGATAAAGCCTTTACGCAACGAATCGATCCCGGCGTCATCGACGGCACGATCAATCCTCGCGACAATTTCGGACCGGTGACGGTCCCTGAAGGGTCGTATTTCGTGATGGGCGATAATCGCGACCAAAGTCTCGACAGTCGGTTTTGGGGCTATGTGCGCGAAGAAAAGATCCGCGGCAAAGCGTTCCGTATCTATTGGTCCTGGAGCGGGCAGGGAAATTGGACGGAGTGGGTCAGATGGGAACGATTCGGAAAGGCGATTCAATAACGAAACGCGGCGCCGCTTCTCTTCCGAGTGAAGACTCGAACGGGAAAGGTGATGCGTTGTCGCCCAAAGCGCTCCGGCAGTATCTTCAGCGATTTCCACAAGCATCGATCCTTGTCGTCGGCGACCTCATTCTCGACCATTATGTAATGGGACGGGTCAGCCGGATTTCCCCGGAAGCCCCGGTTCCGGTGGTGCATGTGGAGTCGGAATCCCTCCGGCTTGGCGGGGCGGCGAACGTCTTCAACAATATCCTGGCGCTCGGAGGAAAACCCGATCTCTGCGGGGTGATCGGATCGGATGAAAGCGGGCGTCTGTTGATGAAGGAACTCGGCAACAAACGATCAAGCCGCGGGGGGGTGGTGATCGATCATGATCGTCCGACGACCAGGAAAAGTCGGGTGATCGCGCATAACCAGCAGATTGTGCGGTATGACATCGAGGGGCGGAGCGAACTGAAAGTCGCGCTGCGGCAAAAACTGCTCCGGTATGTGGAATTACGGATGCGGGAACTGTCCTGCATCGTGGTGTCGGACTATGCCAAGGGAGTCGTGTCGTCGGCGCTTATGTCGGACCTTATACGACTGGCCGCGTTGCGGAAGGTTCCGGTCATTGTCGATCCGAAGGTCGAACATTTCAGCTACTACAAAGGCGTCACCGTGTTGACGCCGAATCATCTGGAAGCGGCGCAAGCCTCAGGGTTGCACGGCGACGGTGACCAGACGATCGATGAAGCCGGCGCGATGATTCGGCAGCGTCTTGGGTGCCAGTCCGTCCTGATTACGCGCGGTGAAAAAGGCATGAGCTTGTATGAGCGCAACGGCGCCTCGTGGCATTTGCCGACGAAGGCGCGGCAGGTCTACGACGTCACCGGCGCCGGAGATACGGTCATCGGAACCTTGGCGCTGGCGCTGGCGGCCGGAGCCAGTATCAAGACCGGAGCGGTCATGGCGAACTATGCGGCCGGGATCGTGGTGGGCATGGTCGGCACCGCCACGGTCTCGCCGAAACAGTTGTCCGAGGCGTTTGGAGATGAATAAGGGTTCACGGTCCGTCACGGTTGTGATTCCAGCCCGATATGGCTCGTCGCGGTTCCCGGGCAAGCCGCTCATCGAGCTGAACGGGAAGCCGATGGTTCAACATGTCTATGAACAGGCGGGGGCTTGCCGTGCTGTTTCCGAGGTGTTGGTCGCAACCGATGATGAGCGCATCAAGCAAGCGGTCGAGCGGTTCGGTGGGCGCGTGATCATGGTTACCGGTGATTATCGGACGGGAACGGACCGGGTCGCGGCCGTGGCCCGGATGTTTGCGGGGGACTACTTCTTGAACTTGCAGGGGGACGAAATTCCCTTGAATCCTGAGTTATTGACCGACCTGATCGAGCCGTTTCTGGAAAGCGGGGTCGGCATGGGGACGCTCAAGCGCGTGATGGACCCCACGGAAGACCTGCTCAATTCCGCCGTGGTCAAAGTGGTGACCGATGCCCGAGGCGATGCCCTGTACTTTTCCCGAGCTCCGATCCCATTCGTCCGTGATGCGCCGGGAAGGCAGGTGATCGGAGGACTCCACTACGTCCATCTGGGCTTGTACATGTATACGAAGGACACGTTGCTGCGACTCGCGGCCTTGCCGACAAGTCGTTTGGAGGACGCCGAAAAGCTTGAACAACTCCGCGCGTTGGATCAGGGGATTCGCATCCGGGTGTGGGAAACCACACATGCCTCGTTACGGGTGGATCGTCCTGAAGATGTGCCCGATGTCGCGGATCGCCTGCGGCAGTACGAGGTCGTCAGGCGTGAGTTACGGAACAGCGGGGTGTTTTTCAAGTCATGAGATTCCTGTCGAGAGCGGATCGGTTTGACGTCCACGAGAGGGGACAGCCATGAGCAAGTTTATTTTTGTGACCGGCGGCGTGGTCTCATCGCTTGGAAAAGGACTGGCTTCGGCGTCCATCGGAAATCTGTTGGAAAGTCGAGGCTTGAAAATCACCTTTCTGAAGTTGGATCCCTACATCAACGTCGACCCCGGCACGATGAATCCCTATCAACACGGAGAGGTCTTTGTCACGGACGACGGAGCCGAGACGGATCTTGACCTCGGGCATTACGAGCGATTCACCTCGTTATCGCTGACGAAAGAGAGCAATTACACGACCGGTCGAATCTATCACTCGGTCATTACGAAAGAGCGTCGCGGGGATTATCTTGGTGGCACGGTCCAGGTCGTCCCGCATGTGACGGATGAGATCAAACAGGCGATCATGCGCATCTCCAAAGGGGTCGATGTGACGATCGTCGAGATCGGCGGTACGGTCGGCGACATTGAAAGCTTGCCGTTTCTCGAGGCCATTCGGCAGATGCCGTACGACGTCGGGCGCGACAACGTGTTGTATGTCCACTTGACCCTCGTGCCCTACATCGGGGCGGCCGGTGAATTGAAGACCAAGCCGACGCAACATTCAGTCAACAAGCTCCGTGAGATCGGTATTCAGCCCCACATTCTCTTGTGTCGAACCGACCGCTACATTCCCCCGGAGCTCAAGGGCAAGATCGCCATGTTCTGTAATGTGGATAAGGATGCGGTCATCACGGCCAAAGATGTCGAGACCATCTACGAAGTGCCCATCGTGTTTCGAAAGGAAGGGTTGGACGAATTGATCGTCCGTCAGCTCCATGTGGAGACCGGCCAGCCCAATCTTCGCGAGTGGGATGCCATGGTCCAGAAGATCAAGCGGCCGAAGCATGAAATCTCCGTCGCCCTGGTGGGCAAGTATGTGGGGCTGAAGGAATGTTACAAGAGCCTGGGGGAGGCGCTGGTTCACGGCGGAATCGATCATGAAACCAAGGTCAACATCAATTGGATCGAGTCCGAAGATATCGAACGGCAGGGTACGGAACGTATTCTGCGCGAGGCCGACGGCATCTTGATCCCCGGTGGATTTGGGACAAGAGGGATCGAGGGGAAAGTGACGACCATCAAGTATGCGCGGGAACGTCAGGTCCCGTTCCTCGGTCTGTGTTTAGGGATGCAATGTGCCGCGATCGAGTTTGCGAGAAATGTAGCCGGCTTGGCCGGCGCCAACAGCGCCGAGTTTGACGAGCGCACGCCCCACCCGGTGATCAATCTCATGCTCGATCAGCATGGCGTGAGCGACAAGGGTGGGACCATGCGGCTGGGGTCGTATCTCTGCAAGTTGGGCGAGGGGACGTTGGCGCAGAAAATGTACGGGGTGAGCGAAGTGCGTGAACGCCATCGCCATCGCTACGAATTCAACAATGCCTATCGGGAGCGACTGACTGCGAAGGGATTGGTTCTGAGCGGCGTCTCTCCGGACGGGCGATTGGTCGAAATCATCGAGTTGAAGGATCATCCCTGGTTCTTGGGGACGCAGTTTCATCCTGAGTACAGTTCCCGTCCGCACCGTCCACATCCCTTGTTCAGCGGATTCGTGGGAGCGGCACTCCGCAAAAAGCTTGGGCACTAGGTGAAATGCTGAAACCGACTTCCAACTGCGTTCTCGGCTCATCAAAATCCTCAACGTACCCCCGAGGGTACGCCTCCGGTTTTGATTTGCCTGCGGCCTTGTTGGAAGGCCGGTTTGAGCATTTCACGTGAACCGAACCTGAAAACTATGGCACAACTCGTCGAAATCGGTTCCTTCAAGGTCGGCCAGGGACAGCGTCCGTTTCTGATTGCCGGGCCTTGTGTGATCGAGAGCGAGCAGCTCGTGATGGACACGGCCGGCCATGTCGCGGACATTGCGAAGTCACTGGGAATCCCGTATATCTTCAAGTCATCCTTCGATAAGGCCAACCGAACATCGATTACCTCGTTTCGTGGTCCTGGGATTGAAAAGGGCCTGGCGATACTAAAGCAGGTAAAGGACCGATTCGCTCTGCCTATCTTGACCGACGTGCATACGGAGGAGCAGGCGACCGAAGCCGGGAAGGTGGTGGATGTTCTGCAGATTCCGGCTTTTCTTTGCAGGCAGACGGATTTGCTGATTGCCGCCGCAAAAACAGGAAAAGTCGTGAACGTGAAGAAGGGGCAGTTTCTCTCGCCGGTAGAAATGGGCAATGCGGTCAAAAAAGTCGAAGAATGCGGAAGCCGCCGGCTTCTGCTCACCGAGCGCGGGTCGTCATTCGGCTACAACAATCTTGTCGTGGACATGAGATCCTTCCCTCTCATGAGAAGTTTCGGGTATCCTGTCGTCTTCGATGCGACGCACAGCGTTCAGTTGCCCGGCGGTGGAGGGACGAAATCCAGCGGTCAGCGCGAATTTGTCGAACCGTTGGCCTGCGCCGCGGCCGGAGCTGGCGTCGATGGATTCTTCATGGAAGTCCATCCGAATCCGGACGAGGCGCTGTCCGATGGGCCGAATATGGTCCCGTTGCATCAATTGAAGTCCTTGCTGGAACGGGTCCTGCGCATATGCGACGCAGCCAAGCCGAGGAGCTGAAACCTTCCGCGCGGCGCGGTCCGTCCACGAAGGTGAAGGTCGCTGGTCGAGTAGCGAAGGTTGCGAAGAGGCGAAGCGAAACGATGACGATGAAGCCATCCGGTCGAGATTCGAAAACCACAAAAATAGAAGAAAGCCTTGCCGACGGTCGGCGTGTGCTCGAAATCGAAGCGCGAGCCGTCCAATCGCTTGTGGACCGGCTGGATGCCAAGTTCGGAAAGGCCGTGCAGCTCCTTGTTCAGTGCAAGGGAAAGGTTGTCGTGTCGGGCATGGGGAAGTCCGGCTTGATCGGTCAAAAAATCGCCGCGACGCTCGCCAGTACCGGCACCTCGTCGTTCTTTCTGCATCCCGCCGAAGGGGTGCACGGAGATCTGGGCATGTTGGCGCGACGTGATGCGCTGATCGCGATTTCCAACAGCGGCGAAACGCAGGAACTCCTACAGTTGCTGCCGTTTGTGAAACGGCTCGGCATTCCGGTGATTGCGTTCACGGGACGGATGACTTCGACCCTGGCAAAAAATGCCGATGTCGCGCTCGATGTGTCGGTACAGGAAGAGGCCTGCCCGATGGGATTGGCTCCGACCGCCAGCACCACCGCCACATTGGCGTTGGGCGATGCGCTGGCCGTGGCCCTGCTACAGAAACGGGAGTTCAAGGAAGAGGATTTTGCCCGGTTTCATCCAGGCGGTACGCTCGGGCGGCGGTTATTGGTGAAGGTGAAGGACCTCATGCATGCCGAGTCCGAGATCCCGGTGGTTCACGCCACCGTCGGCGGGATGGCAGCCATGCTGGAAATGACGGCGAAAAAGCTCGGCATGACCACGGTCGTGGATCAGGAGGGGCTGCTCGTCGGAGTGATTACCGACGGCGACTTGCGGCGGTTTATCCAACGGGGAATCGATCTGGTCAATACCACGGCGCAAGAGCTGGCTACCGCGAATCCCAAGTCCATCGGGCCGGACGAACTCGCCGCCAAGGCCGTGGAGATGATGGAGCGATTTTCGATCACGACGTTGGTGGTCACCGAGGATGGGCGGAACATCCGCGGGGTGATTCATTTACATGACTTGTTAAAGAACGGTATCGTGTAGCAGGATGCTGAAAAAGTCCGCCAGCGGCGTTCTCGCATCGCTCAGAGGCTCAACGTACCGAAGCGTACGCCTCGCCTCCTCGCTCGCTGCGGCCTTGCTGGACGGCCTTTTTGACCATCCTGTGGGTGCCATCAGGTCAAAGCAGTGTTTTAGTCGCCTGCGTAGGAGACGAATCGAGCCATGAACCGCGTGCTGGAAATGTGGCGAGAGATAGGAGCGGAGTCGCTCAACCTGCCCAATCTCTTGACGCTCGTCCGCATTCTCTTGATTCCCGTCTTCATCATTCTTTTCGTCAATCCCACGCCTGATCAGTCGCTGGCGGCGGCGATTGTCTTTACGGTCGCGGCGGTGACGGATATGTTGGACGGCTACATCGCTCGCCGAACCGGCCAGGTGACGAAGCTCGGCAAACTGCTCGATCCGATCGCGGACAAACTCCTGGTGTTGTCGGCGCTGATACTCCTGATGAACGTGGATCGGGTCAGCGCATTGGTCGCGCTGCTGATCATCGGGCGGGAAGTGGCGGTGACGGGAATCCGAGCCATAGCGGCGGGAGAAGGCATGATCATTGCCGCCGAGACGACCGGCAAGTATAAGATGGCGCTGCAGGTCGTCGCGATCATTCTCCTGATCCTGGAAGGAACCGGGCTCGCTGAACTTGGCAACATGCATTTGGCCGGCACCGTCACGTTGTATCTCTCGCTGGTATTGGGCTATCTCTCCGGTGGGCAGTATGTGTGGAGTTTTTGGAGGCAAGTCGTCGCCAAGGGACTCTAACCAAACACCTAATTCGTTCGACCACGGCGTGCTACGGAACCCAAGATTTCTTATTCTCGCCTGCGCCGTTCTCTCTATCCACATCACATTGACCGCTTGCGGCGAAAACACGACGCCCCCACGGCTCGAAGCCTTCGCCTATTCAAATGCAACAGGCCATTGTCCTGCTGGCTCACGTCCAGGTTCCGCAGGGGCAACGGATGGAAAAGTTTCTGTGTCCGGCATTCAGTATATGGTTCGGACGCCTTCGAACTACGATCCCACATTCGCACACCCGCTCGTGATGGTCTACGCTCCGGCCGGGCAGAGTCGCTGGATGTCCGAGCGTCTGACAGGCATCACGACATCAGCGACCGGCGCGGGGTTTGTCGTCGTCTATGCCGATCACAAGCCGTTGAATATTTCGACCATTGAACAGCTTGGAGCCATTCCTGGTCTAGTGGCAAAGGAGTGGTGCATCGATGAGCACAGAGTCTATGTCACCGGCCATTCAGACGGGGGCACCGCGTCCTTGATGCTGACCGTACTCGACAAGACGAAGAAGGTTCCAGCCGCAGTCGCGCCGAGCGCTGCTGGGGTGACCGGCAAAGATCTTGAAACCTATCAATGCCGCGAGCCTATTCCGGTCATGATCATGCACGGCAAGAACGACAAGCTGTTTCCCGGCTGGGGAGCCCAAACGTCGGCCTGGTGGGCGAGCTGTAATCACTGTGATGTGTCGAAGACGAAACCAGTCGAGGGAGGCTGTCGCGCGTATCAAGGCTGTGCTTCAGGCGGTGCAACGCTCTACTGCGAAGGAATCGGCAGCCATCGCGATTGGCCGAATCTGAATCGAGTGATGCTGGAGTTCTTCGCGCATCCGGAAAAGTTTCAGTGAAGCCTGTGCGGCAGGCTCTCATCACTCGGATCTAGTCTTGTGTCCCTTTCGTTCCTATGATAATTCGTTCGCCCTGAGTCCTTCGATCGGCTCAGCGTAGACTTGTAATTCTCGGACTCTATTTGGATGGACCATCAAGGACTCATCGCCGGGCTCGCGATCATCGGATATCTCCTGGGCGCTGTCCCATTTGGCGTCATCATCTCGAAGGCGATGGGCCTGCCAGATCCGCGCACGGTCGGGAGCAAGAACGTCGGATTTACGAATGTCCTGCGGGTCTCAGGCAAGAAGGCCGGCATCCTGACCTTGGTCGGGGATATGGGCAAAGGCTGGGTGCTGGGGTTTGCGGCGACGCAGCTGCTGCAAGACGAATGGGCGATTCTGGCCGTCGCGCTCGCTCCATTTCTGGGCCATCTCTTTTCGCCGTTTCTCGGATTCAAGGGTGGCAAGGGTGTCGCGACGGCGCTTGGGTCCGTCCTTGGTGTCGCGCCATTGATTGGGCTGTTGCTTCTTCTGGCCTGGATGGGAGCGGTCGCGCTCTGGCGTTACTCCTCTGGTGGTGCGTTGACCGCCTTTGGACTTTTCCCCATCATCGCCGCGCTGCTTAGACCAAGTACGGCCTTCATCTTATTTTCTGTACTGGTGACTGGCCTTATCCTGATCAAGCACAAGGGGAATATTGAACGATTGTGGAAGGGGACGGAGAGTAAGATGGGGGAGCGAAAGGTGTAGATCATGGGCCCCCGTGACGAAGAGCTCCACCGTGCAATCCACCCGTTCGCCGTGCCACCTACAAGGTCCAAGAATTTATCTGTTCCTTGGGTTAACGTATCTTGTCAGGAGACGTAACTTTTCCGTTATTGCGTTAGTGATAGGTGAGGCTGCGGATCTGCTTTCAGGGAAAATTCTGTGAAGCAACTTCGAATATTCATCGCCTTCGCTAGCGACTGTGGAGGTGAACGGCAAATCATTCGCAAAACATGCCAGTCTGACAAGTCGATAAGAACTCTCCGCAGAGAACTCGAAGTCAACCTAGATTGTTTTGATTTTTAAGGACGTTCCTTCCGACGCTGGTCGCCCACAATCCCTGATTAACTCAGCAGCGGATCGATGGAAGCCGGATTGGTTTATCTTTATCTTTTGGCGACGGATGGGCAGCAATGCAGGCTTAGGAATGACAGGAATGGAGGAGGAATGGAACCGCGCTATCAGCCTCAATAAACAAGGAAGAGGGCATCCACGGGTTAGCTTGTACTTCAATGAAGCAGAAGGTAACCCATACGATGTGGACTCCGTTCAAGAAGAGGCGCTTAAGAAGTTCAAAACATCAGTCTTTGGCGAGTATCAGGCTTTTGCTACCACATTTAAAGGGTGTCGCACATTTTCTGAGCAGTTTCATTCTGATTTGTCAGCGAGGTTAGTAGAAATTGCCAAAGGTAAAAATGCCTTGGATCTGGAACAAGAATTTAGATGGTGTTCTGAGGGATTGCTATCTTGGCCGAGGACTCTTAGAAATGGGGAAGAAATCCAAAGGCCAGAGCTTTTGGAGATCATCGAGAAGATTCAAGCGTCAAATGCGTCTACTACTCTAATCCTTGGTGCCCCTGGATCTGGAAAATCGGCCCTATTAGCTGCATTGGGGAACGTTTGTCTAAGTAACGGATTTTCTGTCTTAGGAATTAAGGCCGATCGTCTTGGAAGGGGGATAGATAGTGCCGAGGCTCTTCGCAAGCACCTGCAACTTACGGTGGTCACGCGGGAGGCCGTCAAACGTCTAGCGTCAGAAAAGCCCGTTGTCCTACTTCTTGACCAGCTTGATGCAGTCTCAGAGTTAGTGGACAGATATTCAGACCGCCTCAATGTCCTCCTGGATCTTATTCAAAGTCTTTCTGGACATCCGAATGTGCACATCGTGGCAAGCTCACGCGCTTTCGAATGTCACCATGATATTCGCCTCAATAGTCTAGATGCCGATCGTTTAGATTTAGCACTACCTTCTTGGGATAAAATTGTTTCTATTCTCTCAAATGCAGGTTGCGACCCAGGTTTGATTGGAGATTCGACGCGAGAGTTGTTGAGGTCTCCTTTATGTTTGAAGGTCTTTCTCGATGTTGGCAAATCAGGCGCAGTGTTCTCGACGCTTCAGTCGCTGCTAGAAGCATTGTGGTCCAAGAAAGTGTTGGTGGGTGAAGAAGCAGAGGATCGGGTGAAGCTGCTCGAATTTGTAGCGAATAAGATGTCCAAGGATGAAGTTCTATGGGTACCTTCATCATTTGGAGATAGGTGGCCAAAAGCACTGCAAGGACTCGTTCAGGAATGGATTCCGACATCAGACTTATTACGATTACACATTGGCCAGAGCATTCGCAAAAGGCTCACTGTCGCTCACGCGTTATGTGAAAGAAAGACAGGATGGCCTCTTTGTTCGCCCAGTCTTGCTGAACGGACTTCAGTATCTGCGGGATACGGATTCCAGCGAGTATCATCGTCAGCTTAAGGCGCTGTTAGGGAGAAGCATTCGGTTGCATATTCATGCTCTGCTTATTGAGTTTCTTTGTGGCCAAAAGGAGCCAGACGATGAGGAGTTTTCCCTTATTGTTTCGCTACTAAAACCTGCAAAAAGGGGGCCTCGTATTTTGGCTGCCATTGTGGGAAGCCCTGGCTGGTTCAGGCGCATGAGCACGGCTTCAGCATTTCAGGACTGGATGCGCAAACCTCACGATGAGGCAGTGCACGCCCTCAATGCTCTATGCCAGGCCTCGCAGTTTGATTTGGATAGTGTGCTTAATCTGATTGAGCGACATTGGCTTCCACGGAAAAGCCATGACGACTTGAGTTTGCGGGTGTTTTCCTACATTTCCAATTGGAATACTCGTGCGGTGGATTTGGCATCGATCGTACTGAGAAGAAAAGCAGATGGGTCGGCTTCTCTCATAGTGGATCAAGCTACTAAATGCTCTCCAGAGCATGCAATGATGCTTCTACGAGCTGCCTTGGAAGGACGCCTGCTGCAGGCAGAAGCCATCGTCGACAAGATAAAGAAAAAACGTCACCTTTCTCCTGAGGAGAGGCTAGTGCAGGGATCGAGTCTAAATGGCGAACAGGGGAGTCTGATCAACCTCATTGAAAAGGAAGAAGATTGGTATAACGCAGAGGCGCTTGCTGAAGAGAGCCCAAAAAGTTTCCTTGACCAAATTTGGCCGTGGTTTATCAAGGTAATCGCACTAGTCGCATATGATGAACATGAGTTTTTACTTGGATACCGCAATGATCCTGCAACCTACAATGAGTTCGACGGTGAACTATCCCAGGGGCCTATAGTCAAAGCACTTCTCGTTGCTGTGACGCGGCATGCACAACAAATTCCAGACCAGTTTACTGACTTTGCCAAGGCTCACTGGAATTCTGATTTGCTAATCGTTCATCGGCTGCTGTCACGAGGCCTTGTGATACTCGCGACCGATAAGCCAATGTTCATTTTGGAATACCTGTTAGGAGATCCACGTCGACTAGAGATAGGAGACCATTCGGACAGTCACAGGGAGTCCAAAGCACTTATCACTCAATTATCCTCTCGTCTAAGCAAAGCAGAGCTGAAACCATTGGAAGAAGCGGTTATCAATTTCAAGCAATATAAGAAGATCATGCCTGATTAGACTGTGAAGGACCGACGCGATCGAGCGATGTGGGCACGGGCAGATCGACTTAGGCTCCTCCGTGCTTTTCGTCCTGATCGCACCTCCGAATCATTGCGCGCACTTCGTGACTTCTGATGATGACCTGTTGAACCTGCTCAACGAGTTACCTGATGAGACCGGCAGCCATAACCCTAAAATGCGATGGTCGCTTGATTTTGGTAGAGCTGGTGGTGCATGGCAGTTGGCAAGGGAGTTCGGAACGCTAGCAAAACAAGCGCCAGAGCGCGTGCTCAAGTTGTTGGACAAGCTTAATCCTGGGAATCAGGAAACATATGCTGGGGAGGCGTTGGAAGGAGTTGCCGACACGAATGTCCCAACAGCAACCCTCATTGCAGGTATCAATTCTTTGGACAAGAGAGGGTTCTCGTCCGGAAGATTCCGTGAAGGCGCGGCTGCATCACTAAAGTTGAGGGCCAGTCGTGAGAATGGGTTGCCGGAAAACGTTCTAGAGATCTTGAAAGGTTGGCTCACAATTCATCTGGAGCCAGATGTAAGAGAGTACAAGGAAAGGCAGCATGACGGCGACGTGAAGAAAGGACAAGAGATACTGTTCGGTCATAGTTCGACATGGAGCCCACCTCACGGGAGAGGGCCTATATTGGAGGCTCTTGCTGAAGGCTATCTGCAGCAGAGACCTCCAAATTATGCGGGATGGGTCAATGTGATTGAATCACGGATAGGGATAGAAAAGCATCCTGCGATGTGGGTGAAGACTCTCATGCTAATGCCCTCACTTTTCAATTGGGATAGAGTGCGAGCAACGGCCTTGTTCGATTCGGTGATCAAGGATTCTCCAAGTGTTCTTGACCACGCGTTTGCGCTTTACTCCATTGCTAACGTCATACGGGTGTGTGAGCCAAAGGCGACCGCGCAGAAATGGATGAGTATACTCAGATTGCGGGGGACTGACTTTTCGCAGCAGGCATACGGAGAATTCCTTTTTCTATATCACTGTTGCTACCATGACTCCTGGTCAATAGCCAGATGCAGGAAACTGCTTCGAACGAAAAGACCTAATCGTACTCTGCTGGGATTAGCTCATGGAGCAAGTCACCTGTGAAGCATGCAGACTGCCGTGTCCACGCAAATAGGGTACTTTCGAATCTCGTTTGGTCAAATGATCCATTGATAGTACGGGCAGTTACCAATCTGTTCCGACTGCTCAGGGACGAAGTCGAGTTAGATCAGTCCATGCGACTGTTAATCTTACGATTAACAAATAACCGGCTGGCTGTTCTCGAAGCGGCAGAGGATTTACTCGACATTTTAACCTCAGTTACAGCACAGGAACCGAAACTCCTTGCTCAAATCAGTAATGCTCTTTTGAGATTCGGCGGCAATGAGATCAAACGATATGCCTGGTCTACAGTCCCTGAAAATCTGACGAGCATCGCTTTAACTCTTCATCGGCAGGAAAAGTTTCGTGCGGCCGGACTCAAGCTGTTTGAGTCACTGATCGAGATGAATCTAAGTCAGGCAAAATCAGCTCTTGATGTTCTCGATCGAAATCCTGTTGTACGGGCAGCACCATATAGACCAACAAGGCTAAGAAAGCGACGCGCTGTGATTCGCAAATAATGGGGATAGAAAAGGGACATTCCCTGAACGGCAATCTTGTCATCTGGCGACGATGCTGACTTGCGCGGAATAGCCGAGCTGGGTGAGGAGTTGCTCACAGTCGTCCCACGTGAGGCTGAAGGCGCGTACATCGGCGAGGCCGATCCTGGCCACGACATCGCGAATGGTCGGAAGATGAGCTGGGTCGAATTCGCCGTCCATCAAAGGTGATTCTGCCCAGGCTACCAGGCTGTCCAGCGACAACTCATGGTGCAGGTATGCGGAGAATTTTCCAGCAACAATTCCGCGAGTAATAAGTTCCATAAAACCTGTTTCTCGTTGTTCCTTACATGCCCCCCTCGCCCTCACCATGAATTCGGACAGTAGCTTCATCGATGATCCACAACCGGTTTTCGATGCGTTCTTTATTTAGAATGGGTAAGAGACGCTGCAAGGTGCTTAAAACGTGCGCACGACTTTGATTGCTGAGGCGCATGACGACGATCCCCGCATATCGATCTGGCGGATAGGCGCGAATGTCTGCGAAGTCGAGGTCGAGTGTAATGAGCGTCCGCCGTTCTTCCTGGCATACTGAGGCAATCTGGGAATCGGGACGGCCTTGAAGCCCCTGATCCCAGATGGTCAACGCATCATGCCCATTATTGATGAGAAGGGTAGAGGCGTCAGGTGGGAGATTTTCGTCAAGCTTGAAACGCACTAAGCTGCACCGGATTCCAGAGGGACAATCCGTTCGCGTGTCAATTCTGCGGCATATCGCAACGCAGCTTGAACGTCATCCTTCGCCAAATGATAGGCGGTTGCGATCTGATCGGGAGTTTCTCCCGCTGCAATATTGTCCAAAACAACCGATACCATCACCCGCGTTCCTTTGATGCAAGGTTTGCCATGGCAGATTGCAGGGTCTACTACAATGTGATCGCGCCAGGTCATGACAGTCGCTACGCTCCAGTTAGTGCCATGCTCGCATAACAGCAACGGGCTTGCAAGAAATCTAAAAAGGAAACGCCATCGAATTGACTCTCCTTCACCCCCTTCATATAATGCGATCCGTTCTTGGTTTGCCTTATCCGTCCTGCACTTATGCGATCACTCTTCAAGCGAAACGCTGCTGACAAACTGGTAAAAGTTCGAGCTGGTCTGTGCCATGCGTTTGCCGGTCGGCCTGAGACTGGCAATCTCTTGCCATGGAAGATGTGTGATTGATGGACCGATCACCCAAAGCTCCGCCGCAGTGTGGACGTTCAAGAAGAATAGCGCGCGTGACGCGAACAATCTTCATCTCGTTTCTCATGCTTGGCACGGCAGCGTTAGCCGGCTGCTCGTCGAAACAGCTGTATAAGACTGGTCAAGCCTGGCAGGAAAACGAATGTTTCAGGATCGATGACATGCAAGTACGAAATCGATGTCTGTCCAACTCGTCTATCTCCTACGAACAGTACAAGCGGGACATAGAATCTGCGCCTGAGTCAAAATAATGCCAGAGCCTCCAATAGCCTCATTGAATTGACTCGCCTCCGTCCCATTCATATAATGCGACTCGCTTGTGACTTTCCTTGTCCGACAATTACTTATGCCGGCACTCCCCAAGAAACACATCATCAAAAAACTGGCTCACTTGCGAACCGGCCTGCGCCATGCGTTTGCCGTTCGACCTGAGACTGAGTCCCTCGCCATTGAAGATGTCCAATTGCTTGAACGAATAGCCGAGATGGTTGTCAAACGAGGCATGGCGGCTCCGGCGACGATGTTTTTGGAATCCATGGGGCCGATGAATTTTCTGGGCAGTCAGGCCCTGCATTTCATCACGCCGATCATTGACTGCGTGTTGAGCGCCAAAGAAGTTGAGCAGGTCGCGCGATTGCTCGAGCGCCGGGATACGGTCACTCGCCTGATTGCCATGATTGAAGCCAAGTCTGCTCCACAGGGAGCAACGGCTCAATGACCTATCCTCGTGAAACGTCTCTCGTGAAGCGTGTCACGTTTCAGATTTCTAGCGCTTCACACTTCACGTATGACGAGCGACTCACTCTTAGTCGGAGTGGTTGCTAATGGCATATGACGAATCGGCTAAGAGTGCCCACCCCCTCAACGTGATCGTCGCCACCGATTGCGGCAGCACCACGACGAAAGCCATTCTCATCGAAAAAGTCGGTGATGAATATCGACAGACCTATCGGGGGGAAGCCCCGACGACGGTCGAAGCGCCGTTTGAGGATGTGACGCGCGGAGTATTGAATGCCATTGCGGAAATCGAAGAGCTCTCCGGGCGGAAGATTTTAAACGGCGACAAGATCATTGCGCCTTGCCGGGGCGACAAGACCGGCGTCGATATCTACATCTCGACCAGCAGCGCCGGCGGTGGGTTGCAGATGATGGTGACCGGTGTGGTGCAGAATATGACGGGTGAAAGCGCGCAGCGCGCGGCGCTGGGGGCCGGCGCCATCGTCATCGATGTCTTGGCCGCCAACGACGGCCGGTTGCCGCATGAAAAGATCGAACGGATCCGTTCCATGAGGCCGGACATGATCTTGATGTCGGGCGGAACCGATGGAGGGGCGGTCACCCACGTCGTGGAGATGGCGGAATATATCGCCGCGGCGGAACCACGCCCACGATTCGGCGTGACCTACAAGTTGCCGCTGATCTATGCGGGCAACAAGGAAGCCCAACCGCAAGTGAGAAAAATCCTGGAAGAGAAGTCGGCGCTGGTCGTCACCGAGAACATCAGGCCGGTGCTGGAGCGAGAGAACTTGGCGCCGGCGCGCAACAAGATTCACGACCTGTTTCTCGAGCATGTGATGCAGCAGGCGCCTGGGTACAAGAAGCTCATGGAAATGGCCGGGGCGCCGATCATGCCGACTCCCGCCGCGGTCGGCCTCATCATGGAGGCGATCGCCAAACGGGAACATCTGAATCTGATCGGTGTGGATATCGGGGGGGCCACCACGGACGTATTTTCCGTCTTCGACGGCCTCTTCAACCGGACGGTCAGCGCCAATCTCGGCATGTCGTACAGTGTGTCGAATGTGCTCGCGGAAGCGGGACTGGCCAATATCATGCGGTGGGTCCCGTTTACGATCGATGAGCAGACGTTGCGCAACCGGATCAAAAACAAAATGATCCGACCCACCACCATTCCGCAGACACTCGATGAACTGCAAATCGAACAGGCGATCGCACGGGAAGCGTTGCGGCTGGCCTTGATCCATCACAAATCGTTAGCCACAGGGCTGAAGGGTGTGCAGCAGGAACGGACGATTTCGGATGTCTTCGAACAACAGACCTCAGGCAAGACGCTGATCGATATGTTGAAGCTGGATTTGATCGTCGGAAGCGGGGGAATTCTCTCGCACGCTCCACGCCGGATCCAATCGATGTTGATGATGGTCGATGCCTATGAGCCGATGGGCTGTACGCGATTGTCCGTCGACAGCATCTTCATGATGCCCCACCTTGGAGTGCTCTCCACGATCAATGAGAAGGCAGCGACCGACGTGTTCGTTAGAGATTGCATGGTCTATCTTGGGACGTGTGTGGCGCCAATTGGGCAGGGAAAGGACGGCGATCTCTGTGCCGACTATGAAATCACCTGGCCTGATGGGAAGACTACGAAGGAGCCATTGAAGTTCGGCGAGTTGAGATTGTTTCCATTGGAGTCCGGTAAGCAGGCCACGATCAAGGTGCAACCTGCCAAGGGAGTCAACATGGGGTCAGGCGTGGGTGTGGCCGTGACCAAGGAAGTTCATGGGGGTGTCGTCGGGCTCTTGCTCGATGGCCGTGGGCGACCGCTCCGACTTCCAGCTGATCAACCAGGCCGTGTCATGGCACTGACGAAATGGTTCAATGCCGTCGGGTTGTACCCGACGGCGAATGGCTAGCGGTGGATTTGTTGTGGGTGGCAGTCACGTGAAACGTACAACTCAAAACTGATCTATGGCTCATTCGTACACCCCCGGCTTAACTGTCACGGATCATACGGTCATCCACCGTCGGCGCATGTTGCCGCTGCCGGGGACGGTCGTGGTCTCTATCAGCGATCTGGTCCGTTCCGATCAAGTTGTGGCGCGTGCAGAGTTGCCGGGGAAAGTGTTTCCGGTCAATCTTGCCAATCAGCTCAGCGTGGCTCCGGGTGAGATCAAAGACTATCTGATCAAAAAAGAAGGCGATGTGGTCGGAAAGGACGACATCATCGCTGAGAACAAGCCGTTGATCAAGTGGTTTAAGACGGAGATTCGCTCGCCGGTCGCGGGGACGATCGAGTCAGTATCGAGCGTGACAGGACAAGTGCTCTTGCGCGAACCGCCACGCGTGCTTCAGCTGCTCGCCTATGTGAATGGCACGATCATCGAAACTATTCCACAACAGGGTGTTGTGGTCGAAACGACTTGTAGCCTGGTCCAGGGGATCTTCGGCATCGGTGGAGAAACGTCCGGGGAGATTGTCATGGCGGTGAAGGGGCCTGATGAAGCGTTGACACCGGGACACTTCACTAGCGCCATGAAGGACAAAGTCGTGGTCGGAGGATCCTTCCTTTCAGCCGAGGCGATGAAGCAGGCCAAGGCGGTGGGTGTCGCTGGTTTGGTGGTCGGCGGGATTCACGATGAAGATTTGCGCGCCTTGCTAGGCTATGACCTCGGTGTGGCCATTACCGGAACCGAACAGGTGGGGTTTACGCTGATTCTGACCGAGGGGTTCGGGACGATTCCGATGGCGGCCAAGACCTTCAAGCTACTCTCTTCCCATGTTGGCCAGAAGGCGTCGATTTCCGGTGCCACCCAGATCAGGGCCGGGGTGATTCGTCCTGAGATTATTGTTCCTCAGGAACACACCAGCACAAAGGGGGCGGCTCAGTCACAACGCGAGGGCATTCGTCTCGGCGACCCGGTCCGGATCATCCGCGATCCGATGTTTGGGCGTATCGGTGAAGTATCGGCGCTTCCATCAGGGCTCACCAAGATCCCCACAGAGAGTGAGGTGCGAGTCTTAGAAGTGAAATTTGCCGATGGAAAGAAAGCCGTTATCCCGCGGACGAACATCGAGGTGATCGAAGGGGCATGAGTGGCGTAAGGGGGAAGGTGTGAGGAGCAGGTTGAGACGATTCTACATCGGTTTCGGCTGGTTCTTCTTGCAGTTGATCGTGTGTGCCTCAAACCTCGTGCCACTGGATACGCTGGCACAGACATCGATCAGCGCACCGCAAGACGTTCGGGTCTTTGATACGCCGAGTGATGGTGGAGGCAGCCTCACGGTGCAGTGGGCTCCTTCGTCATGGGATGGTCCTGATGCACGGTATCAAGTCTTGGCCGGTGATGCGGCTGTGACTGACCCGGCAGCACTGACGATTATCGCGGAAATCCCAGCGAACACGAAATACGTCAAAGACGCAAAAACAGCCTGGTGGACCAGGAAGGTAGACAAGACGTGGCACCACGTCCTCATCAGAAGCGCGAAGGGATTCGAGGTCAAGGATGGGACATCCTATGCCGTTGTTGTGGCAGCCGTTCAAAGCGATCAGCGGGTCTTCAGCCCAGTCCTAGTGGCCAGTCCTTCACCGGACTGGTTTAATTGGAATCAACTCAATAATCTCATCATCGCGTTGTCGTTCGGGGGACTGGTCTTCTATACGATCGGTTACGCGAAGCAACACGAGATCTTCCTACGGCGGATTCCAGGTCTTGATGCGGTTGATGAAGCGATCGGACGTGCGACGGAGCTGGGCAAGCCGATCCTCTATCTGACCGGCGCGCATGATCTGCATGATCCCTCGACGATCGCCGCCGCAGTCATTTTAGGGAAAGTTGCCAAACGGGCCGCGCTCTACGAAACGGAACTGCTGGTGCCGCATCGCGAGCCGATCACGATGGCGGTCTGCCAGGAAATTACCAAGCAGGCCTATTTGGAAGCGGGCAAGCCGGATCTTTTCAAAGAAGACGCCAACTTTTTTATCACGGCCGATCAGTTCAGCTACACGGCGGCGGTGGACGGCATCATGTTGCGGAAGAAGCCGGCCGCGAACTTCTTCATGGGCGCGTACTTCGCCGAATCATTGCTGTTGACGGAGACCGGTGCGAGTACCGGAGCCATTCAGATCGCCGGTACCGACTCGGACCACCAACTTCCGTTCTTTGTGACGACCTGCGACTATACCCTGATCGGCGAGGAGCTCTATGCCGCCAGCGCCTACCTCTCCAAAGAACCGGTGCAGATCGGGACGCTGCGCGGTCAGGATATCGGGAAGGCGGTCGTCTTGAGCGCCATCGGTATCGGCATCCTGTTGGCGACGCTGGGAGCCGTCACCGGCGCGCAATGGCCCCAGCTCTTTCTCGATCTCTTGAGGGATTTAAAATGATCTTTCTCCGCCGACAGCTGCCCCTCTTGATCACCCTGGTCACCGGTCTCCTCTTTGCCGGCCAGTATTATGTCCCGCATCCTGCTTCGGAACAGATGCTCACCTCCGCGACGAAATGGCTGCAGATCATCGGTGGGTTCGCGTTGATCCTGGGAGTGACCAGCCTGTTCCATCAACATGCGGTGAAGATCAGACGCCAAGAAGCGGGCTGGGGTTATAGTCTCGTGCTGTACGTCGGGATGCTCGGCACCATCGCGGTGGGGCTCTGGGCCAACGGCAAGGAAAGTGTCGAAGGAGCCATGACGGCATTCGGCTGGGTCTACAACTACATGATGGTGCCGCTGCAAGGGACGATGTTTGCCATCCTGGCCTTCTTCATCGCCTCCGCGGCCTATCGCTCGTTCAGGGCCAAGAGTCGTGAAGCGGCGGTGCTCTTGGTGGCGGCCGTCATCGTCATGATGGGGCGTGTGCCGCTGGGTGAATATTTGATTCCCGTCAGCGGTGATGTGTCGTCATGGATTTTGAACGTACTGAATTCATCCGTGCGCCGGGCCATTCTGATCGGGGTGAGTCTCGGGGCCGTGGCGTTGTCGTTCAAGATCATTTTCGGTGTGGAACGGTCGTATCTCGGCGGCGGGAAGGAATAACGTGAAGCGTCGCTCGTATCTCGCTCATGAGTCCAAGTTTCACGTTCCCAGTGTCACGTTGTGCCAAAACCTCAAACCTGAAATATGAAACTTGAAACCGTCGGCCGATACGTTTCACGCTTCACGAGGAACGGGCTATGAGTCTCTCGGAGCGCATGCTCAAGATCGATCGGCGGATCATCTTCCTGGTGATCGGTCTCTGCACACTTTTGCCGTTGCTCTATCCGGTCGGCTTGCCGATCAAGATTTCATCGGAAGTGCGTGGTGTGTATGACCATATTGAATCGTTGCCGGAACGGTCGGTGTTCCTTCTCTCGATCGATTTCGATCCGGCGTCCAAACCGGAGCTCTATCCGCAAGCGATCGCTCTGTTGCGCCATGCCTTCCGGAAACACCTTCGTGTCGTCACGATGACTCTCTGGGTGTCGGGCACCGGCATGGCGGACCAATTGGTCACACAAGTCGCCAAGGAGATGGGGAAGGAATACGGCACGGACTACGCCTTTCTCGGTTGGAGTCCGGGCGGGCAAGCTGTGATCATCAATATGGGCCAGGATCTCTATTCAGCCTTTCCCAGCGATTATGGTGGAAAGGCCACGAAAGACTTGCCGGTGTTGGACGGTGTGCGGAGCTTGAAGGATGTCGGATATATGGTCAGTTTGGGCGCCGGGCGGCCGGGGGTGGAAGAGTGGTATGTCTTTGGAAAGGATAAATATAAGTTCGAGCTCGGTGGCGGTTGTACCGGAGTCATGGCTCCCGGCTTATATCCGTTGCTACGAAGCGGGCAGATCAATGGCCTCATCGGGGGTCTCCGTGGCGCGGCGGAATACGAAAGCTTGATCGGCCAGAAAGGCAAGGCCGTGGCCGGGATGGACGCCCAGTCGGCCACGCATCTTGCCATCATCGTGCTGGTGATCATGTGCAACTTGTTCTATTTTTCACTACGTCGACAACGAGGGTAAGGCATGAGTGACGACGATGCCGTTTGACATGATCGTAGGCGCGTGGGTCGCGACAGGGTTGACGCTGCTCATCTTTTCTTTTCTCTACAAAGACAACCCGCTGTTCAAACTCGCGGAGCATCTCTATGTCGGCGTGTCGGTCGGCTACGTGATCGTGAAGACCTACGACACGGTCATCGTGCATTTGGTCGTCAAGCCGATCGTTGAGAACGGTGAAATCTCCCTGCTGATTCCCGTCGCCATCGGGATGATGATGCTGGCTCGGTATGTGCCGAAGGCGGCTTGGATGTCTCGGTATGCGTTCGCCTTCATTGTCGGCATGGGCGCCGGCTTGGCGATTCCGAGAACGGTGTCATCCTTCATCCTCAAACAGGTCGAGGATACCATTCGACCGTTGTTGTCGGTGACCGGACCGGACGGCCTCACGTTCTCGATGAATCTGCTCAATCCAGCCAGCCACCTCAACGCGATCATCATCTTGATCGGGGTGAGCTCGGTGCTGTTCTACTTCTTTTTCTCGATCGAGCATAGCGGAGAGGGGAAGGCGGTGGCGCGAACCGGCATTCTCTTCCTGATGATTTCGTTCGGCGCCGGGTTCGGCTACACGGTCATGGCGCGCATGTCGCTGTTGATCGGACGCTTGACGGACTTGATCGAATTCTCCGATGCCTCGTACGGTCGGCCTACCATCTGGTTGGTCATTGTCATCATCGGAGCGTTGGTTGTGCTTGCGTGGCGAGGCAAGGAACATCCCCCGACTACACAGTAAACTCGTCATGGTCCGGCTTGCAGCGGCTCCGGTCCGTCCCCTACAATGGCCTCCACGATGACCTCTGGTATCGCAAAAGACTCTGCTCAATACCCGGTCCTGCGCCATCTGCAGTTTTCTCCCATTAAACAGGGAGAAGATCAGCTCATTGTGCTGTGGGACCCCAGCGGCTTGAGCAAAGAGAAACTGGTCCTGCCGCTCAATTTCTTCTTCATTGTGCAACATTTCGATGGAGAGCATTCCCTTCAGGATATCGGCGCGCTGTATCTGAAACGGTTCGGCGAGTTTCTGATGCCGAATAAAGTGGAACAGCTTGTGACGGATCTGGAGCAGAAACTCTTTCTGGAGGGGGAGCGCACCGAGGCCGCTCGGCAACAGGCGCGGATTGCGTATCGGCAGCAGCCGATCCGGCGGGCGGCGATCGCAGGCCGGAGTTACGAGGCGGACGGTGTCAAGCTGAGGAAGCAGATCGATGGGTTTTTTACATCTGGCGAGGGGCCTGACTTTAAGCCGTCGGAGAACCGGAGCAAGTTGATCAAGGGACTGGTCGCCCCCACGTATGATCTCAAACAAGCAGGGCCGGTCTATGCGTGGGGATATAAAGAGCTACAAGAATGTCGACAGCCGGATGTCTATGTGATCATCGGCACCGCTCATGCGGGGCTGGAAAACTTCTTTGCGATCACCGACAAGGATTTTGAAACACCGTTGGGAGTCGTGCCGGCCGATCGAACGATCTTGGATCGGCTGAAGGGGCCGGTGCCGGAATTCTTTGACGAAGAGATCGCTCACCAAACAGAACATGCCATTGAGTTTCAGCTGCCGTTTCTTCAGACCGTCGTCAACAAGCCTTTCACAATCGTCCCGATTCTGTCGTCGTTCGCCGCCACAAGTTTGAGTGATTCAACCGTGTGGAACGCCGTGGACCGATTTCTTACCGTGCTCCGCGAAGCGATAACAGATTCAGGAAAAACCGTATGTGTGATTGCGGCGGGGGAGTTGTCACATCTTGGTCTTCGCTATGGCGACAGCGCGCCACCGACCGATTTTTCCTTTCATCGCTCCATGCAGCGCGATTTGGAAATGTTAAAACCGGTCGAGGAGCTGAAGCCGGATGAATTCGCCCGATTCATCCAGAAGGAAAACGATCAACGGCGTATCTCCGGCTTCTCACCCATCTACAGTCTGCTGAGATTGGTCCAAGCAGAAAAAGGCCAAGTCCTTCGCTACGATCGGGGTATCACCGATCAGTACAATTCCACCGTCACCTACGCCAGCCTCGTGTTCTTCTAACCGTATTCGTTGAATGTCCTTGTGAAGCTGGTTGCGCTCCCGAGAAAAGTCCAACCGGTTCCCCGCCATGTAAGCAACGATCGATGTCGTTCGAATCTCGTGCAATCGACTCCGATCAGTGCCTCGTCTCTTGTGGCTAGCCGCATTCTTCATGAACGGTCCGCTGCAACCGCGAATTCGCTGCTGCGACGAGCCTTCGGCGATCCTCCTCGCGAAATACAAAAGACACAAGCCCTCGGCGCTACATGGCGCTCCGATTGCCCCTTCGTGCCCCAATTTCATGATCAGCGCTGTCTAAGTAAGTAGACAGCGTAACGTGGCTTATTTCTTGAGATTGAGATGGATGCGGTGCGCTCGTGACTTGGCGTGTAGAAAAACACGACAAAAGTGAACGATGAATTATGTTTCACCTGAATCGCGCTAACGATCCGTTATGACGAGATATTCTGAGTGAAGGGGCTCGCTGCCGTTTTTCGGCACAGTCATTGCTGTTCAAGAAAGTGCTGGTGAAGGTTTGGGTGATTTTGGACCGGCCTCCGAATGACCCATTCCTTCGTAAGAAGGAACCCTTCACCAGCTCTTATCCCTCCTGAGAGACAAGGCCGAGGGGCGGTTCGGAGGCCGGTTCTCGTTCCATCGATTACGCGATGATCAGATTCAGATCATGTGAGGAGAGGTTCTTACTGTAACTAGGCGATCAATAATCATTAGAGGGGAGGCCGAGTTATGAGATCTACGCAGGTTAACATTTCCAAACAGCACCGGAGGCCGAGGAGAGGCGGCATCATGCGGCGATTCCTGAGCCTGGTCATGGCGAGCGGGCTCGCCGTGACGCCGATGGCGTGGGCCGCGGAGCAACATGGTCACCACGGTAGCGTGGAGCCGGCGTCCGCCAAAAAGGTGATTTATCGTGAAGGCGGGTCAGTCCTTCACGACCGCATGATGGAAGAGATCAAGCGGCAGCAGGAATTCATCGGGAAGAAGGGAGGGTACAGCACGGGCGCCGACAGCCACATGATGCAACAGGGCGTGTTGCTGGTGGCGGAGGATTCGGACAAAGTCTCGGTCACCGGCGGGCAGCGGTGTCCGGCGAATGCACCCGTCAAGGAATATCATGTCACCGCGATCAACATTGAAATTACCCTGAGCCGTTTTCTCGATTACTTCCCCGGGTATATGTACGTCCTGAACGAAAATCTGGATAAAGCACGAGCCGAGGAGACCGCGAACAAGGACGCGCGGGAAAAAGAAAACGATCCCGGTGCCCTGTCGAACGGTCTGCAGGGTGATGTGATCCAACCGCTCGTCATCCGGGCGAATCAGGGTGACTGCCTCAAGATGACACTCCATAACCAGATCACCGATGAGCCGACCAACCTCGTCATCAATGGGTCGTCGATGGTGGTCTCATCGACCGGGAAGCCGGCAACCCCGTCGAATCCGGATACGACCGTGGCGATGGGCAAGCAGCAAAACTTTGAATGGTACATCAAACCCGACACGCAGGAAGGCGCGCGGTTTTTCCGCTCACACGCCTCGCGCGAGCAATTCAATCAGGGCCTGATCGGCATGCTCGTGGTGGAGCCGAGCGGCTCGCGCTATCTGAGCCCCTTCGACGGCAAGCCGATGGCGAGCGGCTGGGAAGCCATGATTGAAGATCCGAAGGGGGCGGATTTCCGCGAATTCGCGATCTTTTATCATGAGGCAGGAGATGAGGCCTTCCGGATTTTGAACAAGAAGGGTGAGATGCTGCCGCAGCGCGACCCGCATACCGATTCCTATCGCCCTGGGGCACGGTTGCTGAACTATCGCAGCGAGCCGCACGGTACCCGCATCGAACTTCAAGCACACATGGGGTTCTACGGTGATGAGTCCATGGCCTATGGGTCCTATACGTTCGGCGATCCGGCCACGACCATCCCCCGCTCGTATCTCGGCGATCCGGCCAAGTTCCGGATGGCAGGTGGATCGGAGATCGTGCATTCGCATCACCTCCATGGGGGGTCCATTCGCTGGGCACGCCAGCCGGGGATCAGCAACCTGGACTTCGCGGCTTCCAGCAATGGACCGGTGAAGTTTCCGCTCATCAGCGATACTTCAGATCGTCTCGATGTGCAGTCCATTGGGCCGACAGAGATCTACGATCAAGTGATCGAGGGCGGTTCAGGAGGATTGCAGGCATTGGCCGGCGAGTTCGTGTTCCACTGCCACATCCCGCAGCACTATGTGACGGGCATGTGGGGATTCTGGCGGGTGTACAACACCCTGCAAGCGCCAGGGTTCCAGACCGATGTGATGAAACCCCTGGTTGAGTTGCCGGATCGCGCCGGCCGCATGAGGACCGGTGTCGCAAGCGATAAGCTCGTGGGCACGATGGTCGATTGGTACGGCGGCAAAAAATTCGAGATCACCAAGGACAAGACGGATTGGAAAGCCAATCCGGCCAAGGTCTCCATCAAGGATTGGGTCGAGATGCAGGTGCCGCCGCAGGGCAAGCCAGGGCACAAGAACACGGAAAAGGAACAGACCCTGGCCTATGACTCGACGGTCAATGATTGGGCGTGGGACGGGGCGAAGGCGCTGACCGAGCCGGAAACCTCGTACGAATGGGTGAACTACAAGTCGGCGACTCCTGGCAAGCGGCAGGAGATTCTCTTCGACCCTCGCAGCGGAAAACTGTCGTGGCCGTGGTTACGGCCGCATTTGGGGCGGCGGGTGCCCTTCTCTCCGAGCCATAGCGGGGCGCCGTGGTTGGAGCCGATCCATCGGCGTGACGACGGCAGCAATTCAACCGAGCCTGCCAAGCCGGGCGAGAACGGACCCTGGAGTCTCTGTCCGGAAGGCGCGCCGCTCAAGAAATTCAATATCCATGCGATCACCTTGCCGATTACCTTGAAGGGGGCGACGGCCAAGACGCCGGCGATCGTCGATCCGGACGGCTTGCTCTATGTGTTGCATGAAGAGGAAGCTGAGGTTCGAAAGAATCGAGCGAAGCAGTTTCCGCTGGTCATTCGCGGAAACGTGCAGGACTGCGTTGACGTGGTCTATAAGAGCGAGCTGAAGGATGATGCACGGCAAGGGTTCTCCAGCAAGACGAACCTGCATCCGCACATGTTCCAGTTCGACACGCAAGCCTCCGACGGTCCGATCATCGGCTTCTCGTATGAGATGTCGCTCCGGCCGTTCACGATTCTGAAAGACGAGCATCCCGGCAAGGGCATGCCGGTCCCGATGAACACCACGATCGAGGCGGATGCCGCCAAGGGGGCGACCAGCATCAAGGTCAAGGATGCGTCGAAGTTCCACGTCAAGACAGAGCTGGGCGTGGGGATGGATGAAGTGAATGGATTCGAGTCAGCCCGTATCAGCAAGATCGACGGCAATACGATCACCTTTGAGCGGCCGTTGCAGCACGCCCATAAGAAGGGTGAGATTGCCTCGGTCGAGTGGATCCGCGAGCGCTGGTATGTGGACGCCGATTTCGGCACCACGTTCTGGCATGACCATGTGTATGGACTCGACTCGTGGGGACACGGGCAATATGCCTCATTCATCACGGAGCCGCCGCGATCGACCTATCATGATCCGGTCACGGGTAAGGAAATCAGGAGCGGCCCCGTCGCAGACATTCACACGACCGAACCGGTGTCCGCCCATATCAAGGGATCTTTCCGTGAGATCGTGACACATGTCATGGATTCCAACCCTCGGGCGGCGGAATTGATTACGGCCGACAATCCGCAGGCGAGGGTCAATGCCATATCTGTGGATGGGACGCCTTCGGCGGTCTATCCGGCCAGATTGAACCTCTCGCCGATGAAGTTCTTAAACGGCGGCGAGGCCACGACCGGCGGCGGGTACAACATGCGGATAGAGCCTTTGTCTGTCCGCTTAGCCAACAACCCCGATCCGTCGCAGTTGTTCAGCAGCCGGGTTCATGGAGATCCGGACACGCTGATGTTGCGGGCCTACCTGGGCGATCCGGTGGTGGTCAGGCTGCTTGAAACGTCGGCAAACGAAGTGCATTCCTGGCACATCAGTGGGCACTGGTTCCCGATGGAGCGCTACAGCAAGAACTCCATTCCACGGAGCTCGCTGCACGTGGTGATCGGGGAACGGTACGATGCGGCTATTCCGGCCGCCGGCGGACCGCAGCAAATGGCCGGCGACTACCTGTACTATAGTGGTCGGGCGTCGCACTTCGTCGAAGGCAGCTGGGGAATTTTCCGAGTCCTTGACAAACCGGAGACCACGCTGAAGCCGCTCCCTGGGCGCAGCGAGATTCCACAGTCGGCCAAGTCGGTGTGTCCGGCCGGCGCGCCGCTGAAGAGCTTCAACGTCTCGGCCATCGACAAGGCGATTCGCTACAACAAGGGGACGCCTGGGACGATGGAGGTCGACCTGGAGCGCAAAATGGTGCTGGGCAATGAGACGGGTAAGATATATGTGCTCGAAGGCGAGAAGACCAAAGTCGCGTCGGGCAACCTTGAGCCGAGCCCGTTGACGTTGCACGTCAATGTCGGTGACTGCATCAAGGTCAATCTGAAGAACGAGATGGCCAAGGACCGAGCCGGGTTCCACGTGGACAACCTGGCGTATGATCCAAAAGAGTCCATGGGTATCAACGCCGGCAACAATCCCGGCGATCAGACGATCGCGCCGGGCCAGAGTAAGACCTATACGTTCTACGCCCATCCGGAGTTCGGAGAGAACTCGGCTCTCATTCAGGACTGGGGGAACGTGATCGAGAATCCACGGAACGGACTCTTTGGTGCCGTCATCATCGGTCCGAAGGGATCGCAGTATCGCGATCCGGTGACCGGCGAGGACTTGGGCCAGAAGAGCTCGTGGAGGGCGGATGTGATTGTCGATCAGACCGTATCAGGAAACGAAAAACGGCAGAACTACCGCTCGTTCACGCTTCTGTTCCAGGACGAAGACAACCAAATCGGAACCAGCTTCATGCCGTACATCCAAAAGGTGGCCGGCGTGACGGCGGTGAACTATCGGTCGGAGCCGACCGATTACCGCACGGAGAAAGGCTGCGCCTACAGCGAAGTGTTCGCCTGCGTGAAGGCGGGTGAGACCCCCGTGACGCCGACCATCGCCGCGCACGTCGGCGATTTGGTCGTCATCCACGTTCTCGGGGCGTTCAGCGAACAGGTGCAGCTCTTCAGCGTGTCGGGCCATGAATGGAAGCACGAACCGTACATGAGCGGGGCCGACCTCGTGAGCACCATGGAATTCGGTGGGTCCGAAGTCATCAATGCCTGGTTGCACGGCGGAGCCGGCGGACCGAACGGGATTCCTGGTGACTATCTCTGGCTCAATCAGCGTCCGGGCTATCTCGATGCCGGGCACTGGGGGATGCTGAAGGTCTTGGATCGCGACAACCGTGCGATCCTTCCGCTGAGCGGCAAAGCTCCGGCCACACAACAGGCCGGGGGTTCATCGCCGGCAAAATCTCTCCCGGTGTCGACGAAGGCGAAGGCTAAGTAGACCCACGGGAGACCGAACCGACGGGGGAATCCGGCGATGTGAGAGCCGGGTTCCCCCGTTTGTTTTTGAACGGTGAACGATGTCTTGAACCCAACTCAAACATACGGTACAAAGACTGATGGAACCGCAAGATCTTCCTCTCTCGATTCGTTTGCTCTTGATCGGGCTCGTGTCGGCGGTCACCGGGAGTGTCTCAGCGCCGGCTACAGCACTTGATTTTTCGGCTGAGCGGATCGTAAAAAACGGAGAGTCGATCGTCACAGCCCATGTCAACGCCAAGGGCGATCGCTGGCGGTTCGAATACACGTACCCCCAGCGAGGGGCCAATATCATGATCGTTCGGAAGGATAAGCAGCATTCGTGGCTCATCCTTTCGAAACGGCGGCAGTATCTCGAGGTTCCGATCGCGGCCGACCATGCATTGACGGTGGCCGAGAATATGGACGGAGAGGTCTCGCGCGAGTTGGTGGGCGACGAGACGCTGAATGGTCACCCCACGGAACTGTTTGAAGTGACGGTTGCCGAACGGGGTGAAACGCGTCAATATTATCGGTGGGTGACCAAGGCCGAGCGGTTTCCACTGAAGACGGTGAGCAAGCAGGGGAAGTGGTCGGAGGAGTTTCGTCGGGTGATCTTCACGGAGCAATCTCCGTTCCTCTTCGAGCTTCCACGACGGCTGGATAACGCGAATCCATCCGCCGATACGCAACAGTAGTCGCATGACCGGAGGAAACATGAGAACGGCGATATTGGGCGCATTATGGGCGGCGGGCTGTGTATCGGTCTTCCTGACAACGGGGCTGCGAACCGATGCCGGGGCCTATGAGTCGGCACCGGTGGTGGACGGAGGGACGGTGCGGGGGAAAGTCACGTTTACCGGAACTGTTCCGGAACCCAAAGAATTCGAGCTGCGTCGCTATTATGACCGTGAGTATTGCGGCACGGTATCGGACGGCAAAGGGCATCGGCTCCTGAAGGAAGTCAATCTCGGGCCTGAGGGGGGACTCAAGGATGTGGTCGTGGTGGTGGAAGGCATCCAGAAAGGCAAGCCGTTCACGTTCACCGATGCCGAAGTGGAAGCGAGTCTCTGCCAGTTCCTACCCTTCGTCACGGTGGTCAGCGACAAGCGCCGCGTCACGGTGTTTAATCGGGATCCGGTGTCGCACGACATTCAAGGCTATGCATATGACCAAGCCGGCGTCGATATCGTCCTCCATCGGCCCGCGCTGCACGTGAGCGGGACCACCGATGTCGTACAGCTGGTCAAAGGGCGGAAAGTGTTTACCATGCAGTGCGGCATGCACCCTTACATGCAGAACTGGGGCTATGCGATCGACAATCCCTATTATGCCGTGACCGATCTCAACGGCTCGTTTACGATCGGTGATCTCCCGGCCGGGACCTATCACATCAAGGCCTGGCATCCGATCCTCGGCAGCCAAGAGCGGGACCTTACCGTAAAACCCAATGAGACGGTGTCATTCGATCTGTCGTTTGAAGCCAAATGATGGGACAGGGTGGGAGGCGTTACCTGATATTCATCGCAGCGCAACTGGTAGCTTAGGTTCGGTACGAGCGGGCTGACCGCCTTCTGATCTCGTCCAGGTTGGTAGGTCGCGAGTATCTGTTCAATCATTGGCATGAGTTGGTTCTCTCCCGCAAATCGAGACTTTGATCCTGATCCCTCATCCTTCGTTCCGACCGTGGGACATGACGTGGTACTCGATCTTCCTGTAGCGTTCCGTGATATGTGCGACGGGCTATCGAAATTCGTCGAGCGTCTCGGCTGGTCCCACCGACAACATTCATATCATCTGTTGAGGCGGCGAGATTAAAATTCCCTGTTGCGCCTGTTGCAAAAGGTCTTTGGAATCTATATATATGTCATCATGGTACGAAGTTTGTCTGCTATATAGCTGTGTGTGCGTTGTGATTCAGTGGCAACAATCCTTCCGACTCAGTGTGACCTCTACGAGAGTATTCTTTTGAACGAAAATCTGTCTGACGCTGTTCACAGCTAGTGCGGAGAAATATTTTTCTGGAGGAGGGTGAACGTATGAGTGATTTAACGAAATGGATGGGGCCGGGAATTTGGGGGTTCGCAGCCAGCCTGGTATTGGCTGGGGCGCTGCCGGCTGGTGCGATTATGTCGCACGATGGGCATGTTGCGCAGGGTGCGACGCAGGATCTGGCGAAGCCAGTCCACGCACAAGCAGGTCCGGCGCTGATGGACAAGATGTCGAAAGCCGTCGAGCAGGTGGAGCGACAGGTCCACTCAAAAGGACCGTTCCAGGGCGCGAGTGCCCACGCGATGCAGCAGGGTGTTCTGCTCGTTGCGGATGATATGGACAAGGTGAAGGTCACGCAGGGCGGACGATGCCCGGCAAGTGCGCCGGTGCGTGCCTATGACGTGACCGCGATGAACATTGAGATTACGGTCAATCGGTTCGGGGACTTCTATCCGGGCTTCATGTATGCCCTCACGGAGAATGTCGCCGGAGTACGGGAAGAAGAGACAAAAAATAGGACCGCGCGGGAGAGTGAAGATCCGACCTTCGCCGAGGGCGCTATCTCTAATGGGTTGCAAGGGGATCTGATCCAGCCGCTGGTCATTCGGGCCAACCAGGGTGATTGTCTCAGGATCACGCTGCGCAATCAGATCGAAGGCGAGCCCACGAACATGATCATCAATGGCTCGCAAATGTTGGTCGCCAACAGCGGAAAGCCGGCGACGGCCAATAACCCTGAGGCCTTGGTGGCGTCAGGAAAGACCGGTGAGTTCGAATGGTACATCCAGCCGGATACACAAGAAGGCGGACATGCATTTCATAGTCACGCATCCAGAGAGCAGTACTCGCTGGGTCTGTTGGGGTCGCTCGTGGTTGAGCCACGCGGATCTCGGTATCTCAGCCCGTTTACCGGCGAGGAGATGAAGAGCGGCTGGGAAGCTATGATCGATCTTGACAAAGGATCTGACTTCCGTGAGTTCGTGATTTTCTATCACGAGGCCGGCGATGAAACATTCCGCCTGCTCAACCGCAAGGGTGACATGTTGCCTCAACGCGACGCCCATACGGACACCTATCGTCCGGCAGCCCGGTTGCTCAACTACCGGAGCGAGCCGCATGGCACGCGTTTGGAGATGCAAGAGCACCTGGTTGGGTTTGCCGATGAATCACAGGGCTATGGCTCCTATACATTCGGTGACCCTGCCACGACGATCCCACGTTCCTATCTGGGCGACCCGGCGAAGTTCCGGATGGTCGGCGGATCAGAGATCGTCCATTCTCACCACCTCCATGGTGGATCGATCCGTTGGGCGAGACAGCCGGGGACCAGCAAGCTGGATCCGACTCTGTCTAAGAACGGTCCGGTCAAGTTTCCGATGATCAATGATACCTCTGACCGGTTGGATGTGCAGTCGATCGGACCGTCCGAGATTTATGATGAAGTGATCGAGGGCGGATCAGGCGGGTTGCAAGCGTTGGCCGGAGAATTTGTCTTTCACTGCCACATTCCGCAGCACTATGTCACAGGCATGTGGGGATTCTGGCGGGTCTACAACACACTGCAGCAACCGGGCTTCCAAACCGACGTCATGAAGCCGCTTGTGGAGTTGCCGGATCGGGCAGGCAAGATCAAAGCCGCCATCAGTTCCGACAAGCTGGTCGGTACCACGGTTGATTGGTATGGCGGGAAGAAGTATGAAATTACGAAGGATAAGACCGATTGGAAAGCCAACCCGGTGAAGGTCTCCATCAAGGATTGGGTGGAGTACATGCTGCCTCCGCAAGGATTGCCTGGTAAAACAGAGGATCAAGTCCAGCAAGCCAAGGCAAATGACGCAACCGTGGTGAATTGGAAATGGGAAGGGGCATTGGCACTCAATGAGCCGGAAACCCCGCACAAGTGGGCCGACTATGTGTCGCCTGCTCCACTGAAACGTCTCCCCATCACGTTCGATCCTCAGACGGGCAAGTTGGCGTTCCCATGGCTGCGTCCGCATCTCGGGAAGCGGCCGCCCTTCGCGCCGAATCATGGCGGTGCGCCCTGGTTGGAACCGTTCCATGTGAGGGAGGACGGCACCAAGAGTACCGAGCCGCCCAGGCCTGGAGAACAAGGCCCATGGAGTCTGTGTCCTGAAAATGCTCCACGAAAGTTCTTTACCACTCACTCCATCATTCTGCCGATCACACTGAAACCGGCGACGGAAAAGACGGCGGCGGTCGTTGATCCGATCGGCATGATCTATGTGTTGCACGAGGAAGAGGCGGAAGTTCGTAAGGATCCTAAAAAGCAGGTGCCGCTCGTTATTCGCGGCAACGTGTATGATTGCGTGGATGTCATCTTCAAGAACGAAATTCCTGATGATGCGCGGACCGGGTGGTCGAACAAGATCAACCTCCATCCGCATTTCTTCCAGTTCGACACCAGTGCGTCGGATGGTCCGACGATCGGGTTCTCTTATGATATGTCGTTGCGCGCCTTCACGATGTTGAAGGATCCCGAGCCGACGAAGGGCATGCCGTTACCGGCCAATACGCTGTTGACGGCGGATTCGAAAGCCGGCGCCAGGAGTATCACGCTGGCGGACACGTCCAAGTTCCATGTGAATACGGAACTCGGCGTGGGCATGGATGATCCGAAGTTCTTCGAAGTCGCGCGGATCAAGTCTATTAACGGCAAGACCGTCACGTTCGATGCTCCGTTGAAGTACGGACACAAGAAGAACGATATTGCCAGCGTGGAATTCATCCGAGAGCGCTGGTATGTGGACGTGGACCTCGGCACGGTGTACTGGCATGATCACGTGTTCGGTACGGACACGTGGGGGCATGGCCTCTTCTCAGCGTTTATCACGGAGCCACCACGGTCGACCTATCATGATCCGGTAACCGGCAAAGAAATCCGGAGCGGTCCCATCGCGGACATCCATACCTTGGAGCCGGTTTCGGCCCACATCCGAGGCAGTTTCCGTGAAGTCATGATGCATATCATGGACAGCAACGCCAGATCTGCGGAGCTGATCACGACGGACAATCCTCAGGCGAAGATGAATGCGGTGACGGTGGATGGGCCGCCGTCGCATCAGTTCCCTGAACGTATCAACAAGTCTGCGATGTGGTTCCTGAACGGAGGCGAAGCCACCACGGGTAGCGGCTACAGCATGCGTGTGGAGCCGTTGAGCGTTCGGCTTGCGAACAACCCCGATCCGTCCAAATTGTTTGTCTCCGGTATCCATGGTGATCCAGGCACTCCGTTGTTGCGGGCGTACCTCGGCGACCCCATTCTCGTGCGGGCGCTCGTTGGGTCGGCCAATGAAGTGCATACCTGGCACGTCACGGGGCATTGGTTCCCGATGGAACGGTACGGGAAGGATGCCATGCCGCGCAGTACGGTCCATTTAGTGATCGGTGAGCGGTATGATCCGGCTATTCCAGCGGCTGGTGGTCCGCAAAAACAAGCGGGCGACTATCTCTACTATAGCGGCCGCGCGTCGCATTTCGCGGAAGGCAGTTGGGGCTTGTTCCGCGTGTTTGATGAAATGCAAAGCGATCTGAAGCCGTTGCCTGGACGTGAGCAGATTCAAAAGTCCGCTCCGTCGGTGTGTCCGGCTGATGCGCCGGTGAAGTCGTTCAACGTCTCGGCGATCGATCAACAGATCCGGTATCACGAGGGTGCGCCGGGTGTGATGGAAGTCGATCTTGAGCGGAAGATGGTCTTCGGCAATGAACAGGGCAAGATGTATGTGCTCGACGGAGATCGAGGACGGGTCAAGGCCGGAGAACTCAGGCCGAGCCCGTTGACTCTGCACGTCAACGTCGGTGATTGCGTGAAAATCAATCTGAAAAACGAGATGGCCAAGGAGCGAGCCGGGTTCCACGTCGACATGATGGCGTTTAACCCGAAGGATTCGTTCGGCGCCAATGTGGGCAACAATCCCGGTGATCAAACGGTCGGTCCCGGCGAGAGCAAGACCTACACCTACTATGCCCATCCTGAATATGGGGAGCTTGCTGCCTTGATTCAGGATTGGGGGAACGTCGTGGAAAATCCGCGAAACGGCCTGTTCGGTTCTATCATCGTTGGTCCGAAGGGATCGCGGTATCGTGATCCAGTCTCGGGTGACGATATTACGATGAAGAGCAGCTGGCGTGCCGATGTCCTTGTGGACCGGACGCTTCCGGGAAATGAAAGCCGGAAGAACTATCGCGACTTCTCGTTGATGTTCCAGGACGAGGACAATATCGTGGGCGTGAGCTTCATGCCCTACATTCAACAAGTAGCCGGCATCACGGCGGTCAACTACCGCACGGAGCCGACGGCGTGGCGAATGGAAAAGGGCTGTGACATGTCCGAGATTTTCAGCTGCGTGAAAGCCGGGGATACGCCTTCGACCCCGTTGCTCCAGGCTCACGTTGGAGATCCCGTGGCCGTTCACGTGTTGGGCGCGTTCAGTGAGCAGGTGCAACTGTTCACGATTGATGGGCATGAATGGCCGCATGAACCCTATATGCAGGGCGCCGACCAAGTCAGCACCATGGAGTTCGGTGGATCGGAAATCATCAATGCCTATCTCACCGGAGGCGCCGGCGGTCCGAACAAGATCGTGGGCGACTACCTCTGGAAGAACCAACGGCCGGCCTTTGTCAACGCCGGACAGTGGGGCCTGTTCAAGGTCCTTCCGGTCGATGATCAACGGATCAAGCCGTTGATGCCGCAGGTTCCACCGACAAGGACTGCGGAGCAGCCGTCCGGTAAGGCCAAAGCCTCACCGACCTCGCTGAAAGGCAAGAAGTAAGCAGGGACATCGGCGGCGTTACCCGCATTAAAGCGGGTAACGCCGCCATCCTACCGAATCCATCTGATTGGATACTGCTGGGGAGCCACGGCTCCCCAGTGTTTTTTTGACAGGGGCGTGATGATGAGACGCTTCACCCGTGCTCTTGTTCTTGGTTTCATCGGCTTGACTTTCACGATACTCACGATGAGTCCGGGAGCGATGGAACTCGCATCGGCCTATGAGTCAGTGACGGTCGTGAACGGAGGCGCGGTCAAGGGGATGGTGCACTTCACCGGCGATTTGCCTGACCCGGCTGTCTTCAAACTCCATCGCTATCCGGATCAGGGCTATTGCGGTGCCCTTTCGGATGGATCCGGCTATCGTCTGCTTCGCGAAGTCTTGGTGGGGCCACAAGGCGGACTCAAAGACGTGATTGTCACGATCGAGAGCGTGACAATCGGTAAACCGTTCGAATTGGAAGAAACCACGTTGGAAGCGAATATCTGTCAGTTCGTGCCCTATGTTTCGGTCATGCGCAACGAGCATCCTCTGAGCGTGAAAAATCTGGATTCCGTCGCGCACGATCTTCAAGTGTATGAACGGGATTGGGAACATATCTTTATTATGTTTCACCGTCCCGCGCTGACCAAAGGGGGAACCCAGGATTTTGTTCGTTTTACCGGGGATCGGCGAGGTGTTATCATGCAATGCGGGATGCATCCCTATATGCAGGGACATGGTCTCGCTGTCGATAATCCGTACTATGCCGTGACGGGGAGCGAGGGGATGTTTGACATCAGAGACCTCCCGGCCGGCACCTACCGGATCAAAGCCTGGCATCCGACTCTCGGGGAACAGGACCGGGAATTCACCGTGGCGGCCGGAGAAAGCAGTTCGGTGGAATTTACGTTTAAGGCGAAATAGCAATGCGTGTATGGTGGCAATTGGTCGGTTTGCTCCTCACCCTTCTGGTGAGTGAGATAACGACGCCGGCCGCGTTCGGCGAGGTTGCGGCGGTGCAGTCGGTGAGCCGTGTCGAAGTGGTGCTTGCCAATCAGTATCGAACTCGTGAAGCCGAACTCAAACAGGAATTCGCGCAAGCCGGATTTCTGAACGTGCATTTCCAGTTTGCTCGGATGGGACAACCACCGCAGAATATCGGATTGGGGCGAGAGGTCCCAGCCGATAAGGCCAGGGAAGCGATCCGATTGGCGCTGAAGTACAACCTAGGAGTCGGCATCTTACTGCCGGAACGATTGTTTCCCCCCAGGTTTATCACGATCGCGTCGTCAAATTATGATGACACCGTGGAATATCCGATTGATCAAGCAACCTTGACGAGGTTGCAGAACCCTGAGTTGACGACGGAAGCATTTCATCGTCTTTATCACGAGCTGACATCTGCCGTGATCGTCCCCAAGGGGCGCTATTAATGGCGCCTTTACGGTTGCAAACCGGATACTCCAGCATCGCATCGATGATCTCCGGGCTCATGGTCGCCATCCTTGTTTCACTGATCGCACACACGATCGCGCTCGCCGGTGAACCGGATCAAAGCCTAAAGGAAGCGGCGGACGGGCTGAGATCGAATGCCGAAGTGATGGTGGCCCATGGCGGAATGGGTGATGCGAAGGCAATCATTCACCATTGCGCTGAGACGGTGCGGTATGCCGAATCGATCATTAAACAGCTCTCCACGTCGCATCCAGGGCGAGGGGAGGGTGTCGCTTCCCTGAATGACGTCATCCGCCACTGTAAGCGGGTCGCGGAAATCGGTGTCCACGCGGATCCCGGAGTGCTCCTCAATCCTGCCATCAAAGCTCGCACAGCCGCATACGCATCCGTGAAGGCCCTCGGACTCGGCAAGTAAGGACAGCCATAAAACCGAGGCGAACGGATTGCGGCCGGAAATCACATTTCAGCCTCGGGGAGCCGATCCTCGCACCACAAACCGTTTCCAAGTAGCCCTAATCTCAAACTAACCCTTAGCGGTGGCCTGGAGGTGGATGACGCCTTGGGAATGTCACACCTCGTTCGCCATGCACCTAGGGAAGGTCTGATTTATTCTTCCCGCGGGATGTGCTAAAGGACACGCAGTCCTGATGAGGAGGCGCATCTATGCAGCAATCGACGTTTGCCGAGGTCACGTTTGAGCAATATCGCAAGCCCACCCGCCGTGAGCAGTTCCTCGACGAGATGAATCGCGTGGTGCCATGGGCGGAATTAGTGGCCGTGATCGAGCCGGTTTATCCCAAGGCCGATGGGCCGGGGCGTCCACCGGTCGGGATCGAACGCATGCTGCGCCTCCATTGCCTGCAACAGTGGTTTAACCTGTCGGACCCAGCTGTGGAAGAAGCGCTGTATGACTCACGGGCCATGCGACAGTTCGTCGGGATTGATCTGGGCCGTGAGCCCGTACCCGATGAGACGACGATCTGCAAGTTTCGCCACCTCCTGGAAGCCCACCAGTTGGGTGAGCAGCTCTTTGCACAGATCGGTGCGTATCTGACGAAGCAAGGGCTCCAGGTGAGCCGCGGCACCATCGTCGATGCGACCATCATCAGTGCGCCCAGTTCGACGAAGAACCGGACAAAGGAGCGGGATCCCGAGATGCATCAGACCAAGAAGGGCAATCAGTGGTATTTCGGTATGAAGGCCCATATCGGCGTGGACAGCCAGACGAAACTGATTCATTCGGTCGCGGCGACCGCTGCCAATGTGCATGACAGTCAGATGTTACCGGAGTTGCTGCATGGCCAGGAGACTCGGGTGTGGGGCGATGCCGCCTACAGTGGGCAACGCGAGGTGATCCGGCAGCATGCGCCTAAGGCCAAGAGTTTCATCCAGGCGAAAGCATACCGCTATCGACCGCTGAGTGAGGAGGAGCGGGCCAGGAACCGGACGAAATCGAAAGTGCGGGCCAAAGTGGAGCATACGTTCTTGGTGATCAAGCGCATCTTCGGCTGGGCCAAAGTCCGCTATCGCGGGTTGGCGAAGAATACCCATTGGCTGCATATCAGCTGCGGGTTGGCGAATCTGTACGTAGCGCGACGGCGGCTCATGGCGGGGACGTAGAAGACGTGTGTCCGGAGGCGGACAGCGGGCCATCGGACGGTGGGTGCGCCCGATAAAAAGGCTTCCGAGCCAGCGGATGCCCACCGAATTCACCCTGGTGATCACCCCAGAAACAGATTGCCGAGTGGAAACGTGAATTAATCAGATCTTCCC